>SKSR01000249.1 GCA_007122885.1 Gemmatimonadota bacterium | reverse complement strand
GCTTTCCCCATGTGACGGCGACCGGTCAACCTCCCTGGGCCGAGTGCAGCTTCGGTCGAGGGAAGGGACGAGGCGCCGGGGAAAAAATTCCCCCACCCGTCCGGTCTCTCCCGGCCCCACTCCCCGCCCGGGCTTCCGGAAGCGGCCTTCCGAGGCCCTTCCCGCCGTGGCACCACCCTTGCTCCTTCGGATCACGTCGGGAGCACCCGGTCCGCTCGATCGATGGAGCGCGACCCCGGGAAGCGGATCGAGACCAAAGAGAGGAGGAGGACCACGATGTTCCTACGCAACGGACTTCACATGGCCGGCCGGGGGACGGTGATGGCGCTCGCCGGGCTCGTGGCGGCCGGTTGTGCCCATGTCCACCAGGACGACTTGGAGACGGAGCTCGAGCAGCTCCGCGCCGAGATGCGGGAGGCCGACGAGCAAGTGGAGGAGGCCCTCCGGGCGGACCTTCGCGCCGCGGAGGATCGATTGGAGGCCAGGATGTCCAGCCTCGAGAACGAGCTCGTGGCTTTGGGCTCCGAGTTTGACGAGTTCGCCTCCTCGGTAGAGCGGTTCGAGTCGGCCATCCGGTTCAACTCGCCGGTGCATTTCGACTTCGACGATGATACGCTTCGCGACCGGGACCGGGAGATCCTGGATCGCTTCGCCGAAGTGGTGGAAGAGTACTACAGGGACGCGGTCATCACCGTGGAAGGGTTTACCGATCCGGCCGGGAATCCGGAGTACAATATGGCCCTGGGTGAACGCCGGGCCCAGGCGGTGAAGAACCACCTCGTGAGCGCCGGCCTCTCCGACGAACGGCTCAAAGCCGTGAGCTACGGGGAGGCGGCGGACCGGCAGGTCAACCCCGGAGCCCACGGTCCCGGACAGGAAGGTTGGGAGAACCGGCGCGCCGCCATGGTGATCGACTTCCGGGGGTCACCGGATCGTCCGGCCGCGCTTCGCGGGGATGGAGAAGACGACGGGAACCGGTGATCGTCTGCGTAGGAGCCTGTCCGAGGAGGTTTGCGTGCGTCGAGACAGGGCGCACGGACCGTCGCCCGGGGGGGCGACCATCCCTCGGGCAGGTTCCACGCGGACCCTGGGGGTCCGACCGGTGAATAACGTTGGCATGGGGTGTACCGGCCCGTTCCCGTACGGTGGCCCCGCCCCACGATGCCCCGGAACCGAGGCGGACGCCCGGCACCATGCGGATGACCACCCGAATCGCTGCGGCCCTGTCCCTCATTGCGGCGCTTCTCGTCGGGGCGCTGCTATACCAGCTCTCCGTGGTGGAGCGGCTCCAGGGTGTCACGCTGGAGCTTTCCCGCACGAACCTGGAAGCCGCCCGAACCTCGGTTCGCCTTCTCCAGAGCACGGAAGGGGTCCGGGAGTTCGCGCACAAATGGTGGGTCCTCAACGATCCTGAGTACGCCCAGCACTGGGAGGAGTGGGAGGATGCCGCCCGAAGGGAGGTCTCGCTCCTCTCGGATATCGATGTGGAAGGGCCCGGGGAGAGCGGCCCGGTCCCGGCGGACGTGGGCACCCTGTGGGAGAGTTACGAGGAACGGTCGCGCGCTTTCCGGCAAGGGGATAGCTCCATCGAAGAAGTGGATGGAGCGCTCACCGCTCTTCAGGACCGGGTCCGACGCCTCATGGCCGTCAACGATTCGGCCGTGGCCGAGCGGGCGGAGCTGGCCACAGCCGCCGGAGGGCAGGCCCGGACGGTAGCCTGGATCACGACCCTGGCGGCGCTGGCGGCGGCGGGGCTTCTGGGGTTCCTCCTCTTCCGTTCCATATCCGCCCCCCTCGGTAGGCTCACGCGTGGGACGCGGGAGTTGGCCCGCGGACGTTTCGAGCACCGGCTGGAGGAGACGGGCCCCACCGAGCTCGCCGAGCTGGCCTCCGACTTCAACGAAATGGCCGTCCGCCTGGGAGAGCTGGAGGAGTTGAAGCGAGACTTCGTCTCCCACGTATCCCACGAGCTCAAGAGCCCCCTGGCCTCGATCCAGGAAACCCTGGACGTTCTCCTGGAAGAGCTGCCCGGCCCCCTCGAGGAACGCCAAGCCCGCCTCGTGGCATCGGCTCGGCGAAACTCGGATCGACTGTCCTCCCTGATCTCCGAACTTCTGGAGATGTCCCGTCTGGAGGCCGGAGCCGAGGCCTACCGGCCGGGCCCACATCGGTTGGACGAACTCGTGTCCTCCGTCATCCAGGGGCTGGAGGCCCTGGCGGAAGACCGAGGGGTGGAGCTGACTCTTCGGAGTGACGCAGCGTCCCCAGCCGTGGTCTGTGACGGCGACCGGGTTCGGGACGTGGTGGCCAACCTGGTGGACAACGCCGTGAAGCACTCGCCGGAGGGGGGACGGGTGGAGGTTCGCCTCTCGGACCTGGACGCGGTAGAGGAGTTGGAACCCGTGGACCCGTCATGGCGCCCTCCCAGTGAGCCCGGGCCCTTCATGCTCGTCTCGGTGAAGGACCAGGGGCCGGGGGTCCCCGTGGAGGAACGGGAGGCCGTATTCGAGAAGTTCCATCAAGTGGGAGGCCGAGGAGCTCGCCGGAGCGGAGGGGTCGGGCTGGGGCTGGCCATCGTTCGACACCTGGTGGAAGGCCATGGGGGGACCGTTTGGGTGACGGATAGCCGAGAGGAGGGAGGAGGTGCCATCTTCCGCGTGCTCCTCCCCCGCCTCCCCTCCCATTGGGCCTCGGCGGACCAGGAGGAGGCCGGGTCATCGACTCCGCAAGGCTCGGAGCCACACCCCACCAACGAGGCACACCCCTCCTCCGACACGGAATCGGTGGCTGCGACGGGCGGCCGGAGGCCCGATCCGGAAGGAAATAAGCGAAGCCCAGGGCCGGCGTCCCTGCTCATCTTCCTAGGGCTTCTCTCCGCGTGCGCATCCGTCCCGGGGTTCGGCGATACCGATCCCCAGGGCAGCCCGCCCTCCACCGTGGGTCATGAGCTCGGGAGCACCCCCACCGTCCCGGTACCGCTGGTCGCATACTTCCCGACCCTTATCCCTTCCCTGGACGGACTTCGGATCCGGCGGGCCGAGCGGCTGATGGAGGAGGGTGCATACCGTGAGGCGCACGAGCGGTACCGGGACATCCTCCAACGGCCGGTCTCACCCCGGGAACGGAGTGCCGCGCTCCTGGGCGTGGGGTTCCTTCACCTTCTGCCGGAAAGCCCCCTCCACGACCTGGAATCGGCCCGGAACCACCTGCGTGAGGCAGCCCAGACCGCCCCGCGGAGCCCCGCAGCCCTCCAGGCCGGATGGACCTTCCAGATCCTCGAGGAACTGGAGGAGGTGCAATCCCGGGTGGCGGAGCAGGACGCGGTTCTCCGGGAGCTGAATCAGGCACTGGAACGGCTCCGGGCCATCGACCTGGACCGGAGACCGAGTGCACCGCCCCCTCCACCGCCGGACACGCTCCAACTCTGAGGACCCCACCCGTTCCGGCTCACCGGCGGATTCCGTACGATTTCAGCTTGTTCCGGATGGTTTTCACGTTCACCCCCAGGCGACGGGCCGCCTCGGCTTTGTTGCCCGCGGTCTCGTCCAGGGTCCGGAGGATCAGCTCCTTTTCCACCTCCGCCATCGTGAAGCCGGTGGGAACCTCAGGGCCGCCTTCGCCGGAGGCCTGGGGGTTCCGGATGTACGGCGGGAGGTGAGCCGCTTCCACCGATTCGCCTCGGGCCAGGATCGTAGCGCGCTCCATCACGTTCCGGAGTTCCCGAACGTTGCCCGGCCATCGGTACGCTTCCAGCAGGCCCAGTGCGTCGTCGTCCAGCACACGGACAGAAGCTCCGTGCTTTTCACTGAAACGCTCCAGGTAGTGATGGGCCAGAAGCCCCACGTCTCCGTTCCGCTCCCGGAGCGGAGGCAACTCCACGGTGAGGACGTTCAAGCGGTAATACAAGTCCTCCCGGAGAACCCCTTCCCGGACCGATGTCCTGGGATCCCGGTTGGTGGCCGAAAGGACCCGGACGTCCACCTCCAACTCCGGCCCCCCTCCCACCTTCCTGAACCGAGCTTCGTCCAGGACCCTGAGGAGCTTGGGCTGCAGCTCCATGGGCATCTCCGAGATCTCGTCCAGGAACAGGGTGCCTCCGTGAGCCAGCTCGAAGCACCCGGTCCGTTCCTGACCGGCACCGGTGAATGCACCGCGGACATGGCCGAAGATCTCGCTTTCCAGGAGGTCTCGGGGTATGGCGGCGGCATTCACCGGGACCAGGGGGCCGTCCCCCCGACGACTCAAGCGGTGAATCGCCTGAGCTGCCAACTCCTTGCCCGTTCCGCTCTCCCCGGTGATGAGCACCGACGCATCGCTTCCCGCGAAATCAGGGATGAGGCGGTATACCGCTTCCATGGCCGGACTTCGGCCCACGAAGGGACCGAACCCTCGCTCCCCCTCCAACTCCCGCGCCACGTGGCGGGACCGGGCCCGTAGCTCCAATTCCCGGAAGGCGTCCTCCAAGACGACCTTCAGGTTCGGATAGTTGACGGGTTTGGTGATGAAGTCCAGGGCCCCGCTCTTCATGGCCTCCACGGCCATGTCCACAGTGCCATGGGCCGTCAGGAGGATCATGGGCCGGCCGGGGCCTTCCCCCTGGAGCTTGCGAACCAGATCGAGGCCGGAAAGCCGGGGCATGACCACGTCGGAAAGGATGACGTCCGGATCGGCCTCCTCCGCTACTTTCTCGGCCTCCGAAGCGTCGGAGGCCAGAAGGACCTGGAAGCCCCACTTCCTCAAGCGGAGCTCCAGGACCTCCCGCATGGTCTCGTCGTCGTCCACGACGAGCACCGTACGTTCTGACTCATCCACGACTTGGTGCCTCCGTCGATCGGCTTCGCAGGCGCCCCTCCGACCGGTATCTACCCTGTACCCGTCAGTCGGTGGCCTGGCAGGCCGCCTCCAGGACGGTGTACACTATCCCGGTGGCCTCCTCCCCCTTCGATGCTTCCACCGACTCCGGTTCCACCACGGCCGTCCATACGAGCTCCTGCCCGTTGAGGACGACCCGGTCCCGGTAGGTGAGCTCATACGTGTCCGACACCAAGGCTTCGATGGCGAAGTCACCCTCCGGTGTGGTGGCTCCCGAGAACCGGAACGGCTCACCCTCATCATCCACCTGGGAAGTGCTCACGGCGGCGGGGACGAAGTCGTCCAGTCCTCTCTCCCGGTCACCGCACTCCGGAAGAACCACCGGGTCACCTTCGTCGTCCTCTCCCAACTCCACCCATCCCCGGATGGTGGCCACCGCATCTCCGCTCTCCACCTCGCCCGGCTCCACCCGGGCCCCCTGGATGGATGGGCGCATAACCCACATCCCGGACTGACCGGCCTGACGGCCGAAGCTCTCCGCCACATCGAAGTCCAGAAGGAGCCCGTGCTCACCTTCCTCCAGGTCCAGTGAGCCCGGGAACCGGACCTTGATTCCCGTCTGGCCGCAGCTCGGGCACTGGAGATTCCCGGTGGTCTCCAGTCCGTCCGGGTGCTCGGCACCGTCCCTGACGAAGACCTGGCCGTCGGTGCTCTCGAGAACGGCACCGCCCACGACGAAGCGGATCTGCTGGTAGCTCCCCGCTTCCACCTCCTCCCCGTCAACGAGAGTGAGGATATCGTCCTGAAGGGCCAGAAGATCGATCAGAGATGAAGGCTCGTCCAGAAGCGACCGGGGGCCGCCTTCGCCGCCAATCAATACCACGTCCACCACCTCCACCCAGACGTTCGCCACGTCGCCGGGGGCGTCCTTCAGATAGACGGAAAGGGAGGCCTCACCCTCTCCCAGCGACGGTCCCGGTTCACTCGGGCCCTCGTCGCATGCGGCCAATGCCAGGATCAAGGTGCCGGCCACAACACCGGCCGAGATCCGAGGCAACCTCCGGGTCCCACCCCTCATTTCGTCCTCCTCGTCTCGATTTCCCAGGGACTTCTCCACGATCCCCTCCGAGCCGCTCGCCGATTGGTTCGGCGGACGGGCCCAATTCTTCCTGCCGTCCGTTCGCGGCGTGATCGGTGGTACCGCTCCCGCACCGGTCTGCCGCCGGCCCGGATCCACTGCCAGTTCCATGCCGAGTCGGCGAAAGGGAGGACAAGCCCGAAACCAGGCCCACCTATCGGCGGAGAAACTCCGTCGCGGCAGACCGGCCCTCGACGAACCGGAAAAATTTCCCGGATCCTGTGGCAAGGTCTTCCGGAACGGACCCGGCGGGAGAGCGGACGGTAGAACACTGGGAGAGCAGCGTCGTGTGTCCCCGTCACAGAAGAAGATTTATGCTCCGAAGCCCACTCGTCACCTTCGCGCTGGGCCTCGTTCTGGGAACCGTCGCTCTCGGAGCGGTGCGCTTCGCGGCGGCGGAAGGGAGCCCGGACGAGGTCCACTATCACGCCAATTGGGCCGTGGTCCTCGATGGGGAACGTGTGGACTTCACCGCCGACCGGTACATGGAGGATGTGGCCGCCTGCTCGGCGGACGGGCACCGGGTACCACCTCGGAACCGGGTCCACCTCCACAACAACGACATGGATGTGGTCCACGTCCACCACGAAGGGGTGACCTGGGGACACTTCCTGGCCAACCTGGAATGGGGATTGGGCATGGGCTGGCTGGTCACGGACACGGGGGAGTTCTACCGCTCCGGGGAGGACGGGCAACTCACCTTCGTGATAAACGGCTTGGTGGTCCACCGGATCGACGACCGGATCGTCGAGCCCCACGACCGGCTGCTTATCCATTGGGGCGACGCGGATCCGGAGGAGGTCGTGGAGGAGTACTTCCCCATGGTTGCCTCGAACGCGGCCCGGTACGACGAGATGGAGGACCCCGGGGGATGCGGGGCCGGTGGGGATGGCGCACGAAGTCTCACCGAGCGCCTACAACAGGCCTTCCTCTTC
>SKSR01000220.1 GCA_007122885.1 Gemmatimonadota bacterium | reverse complement strand
GGGCCGTCGTCCGGGCCGGTGGTATCGTCGAGGGCCGGACGGCGGTGACCCGCCTTCTAGTGGAGGAGGCCGGGGCGAATCGGGTGCGAGGTGTTCAGGTGGAGGGAGGACGGGTCGTGGAGGCCTCCTGGGTGGTGCTCGCCGCCGGAGCCTGGTCCGCCCGCCTTCCGGGCCTCCCTCGGCCCCTCTCCGTCCGGCCGGTTCGGGGGCAGATGGTCGCCCTTCGCCCCGAATCGCTTCCGTGGTCCCGTATGATCGCGGACCGAGCCGTCTACCTGGTTCCCAGGGGGGACGGCCGGGTGCTGGCCGGATCCACCGAGGAGGACGCGGGCTTCGCAAACGCCACCACCGTGGAGGGGGTCCGAAGCCTCCTGGACGGCGCCGTAGGCCTCGTCCCCTCACTCGGCGAGGCCGAGGTCACCGAGGTCTGGGCCGGCCTTCGTCCCGGGACACCCGACCGGCGTCCGATCCTGGGACCGGACCCGGAGGTGGAGGGGCTTGTGTACGCCACCGGGCACTTCCGGAACGGAATTCTTCTGGCCCCGGCCACGGCGGAGCTCGTATCGGATCTGATCCTCGGGCGTCCTCCCAGCATCCCCTTGCACCCCTTCAGTCCGACTCGCTTCCGGGGTACCGGCCCGGACCCGGACCCGGACGACGATCTCCGGCCGATCTGAAGAGTGTACGAATGGCGTAGGCTCTCGACCCCGTGATAGCTTCAAGGCAGTTTCCATCGTTGAACGAGGGAGCCCGGGCCCCGAGAATGGGGTGGGCACCCTTTGATCGTCCACACCCCAAGAACGTCGAGAGGAGGCTCCAGCATGAAGAAAACAGGACAGAACGCGCCCGAACACGGATCCACGCTTCGCCAGCCGTCCATGGTCGCATGTCTTCCGGTGACCTTGCTCGCCTTGGGTCTGGCGAGCCCGGTTCAAGAAGTCCACGGCCAAGTGGGCGATCTCGGCTGCCAAGTGGCCGAGCAGATGCCCCTCGACGATCGGGCCAGTCCCTTGGACTCGGCTTCGGTCGAAGTCAGCGGCGAGACGATCAAGGTTTGCTACGGCGCCCCCTCCGCCCGCGGACGAACCATGATCGGGGGAGAGGACGTTCCCTACGGAGATCTCTGGCGGACGGGGGCCAACGAGCCCACCATGATCCACCTGAGTGGCCGCATGGAGGTGGGGGGCCTCGGCCTTTCGGCAGGGAGCTACTCCCTCTATACCATCCCGGATGGCGAGGAATGGCAGGTTTTCATCAGTCGCTCGGTGGACCACTGGGGGAACCAGATCGACCCTGATGTGAGAGCGGCAGAGGTGGGCGAGTTCACCGTTCCTCGAGAGGAGCCCCTCGAGCACGTGGAAACCATGCGGTTCCGCTTCGAGGAGGCCATGGGCGACGCGGCCGACCTGATCCTGGAATGGGAGAACTATCGGATCACCATCCCGGTCGAGCTGGTGGGATGACGTACCGAAGGGGGATCTCGGCCCGAGTCGGACCCGGGGCGTGGGGTTCCGGGGCCGGGTCCCCCGCTCCTCTCGGGCGCCCGGGAGGAACCCGACGGAGGCCACACGCTTGACAGGAGAGGGGAGCGAGTCCCTCCCGGTCCTCTTGGTGGAGGACGACGTGGAGGAGAGGTGGCTCTTATCGGAGATCCTTCGTTCCCGGGGCCACACCGTCACAGTTTGCGAGTCCGCCGAGGCGGGCCTGGACGCGTACCGAGAAGGCCTCCACCCCCTCGTGGTTCTGGACTGGGTCCTCCCCGGGCTCAGCGGGCGAGATTTTCTTCGCGCGGCCCGGTCCCTGCCCCACGGGAAAAGGAGCGTCATCGTGGTGGTGACGGGGAAAGAGGAACCCACGGTCCTCCGGGAGGTCCTGGACGCTGGGGCGGACGATTACGTGGCGAAACCGGTGGATCAGGGGCTCCTGAACGTCCGCCTGACCATCGCGGAGCGGGAGGTCCGGGCGGCCAGGGAGCGAGAGCGAGCCGAGAGCGAGCTCGGCAGAAAGCGGAGGGAGATCCAAGCGCTCTTCGAGAACCTGGACGAGGTCTTCTTCTCCGTGGACGTGCTCGAGGAAGAGCTCATTCAGATCTCGCCGGCAGTACGAAAGGTCCTTGGCTACGATGCGACGGAGCTAAAGGAGGACCCCGCCCTCTGGCGTCGGCTTCTCTTACCGGAAGGGCGCCAGGTCCTGGATCGGGTCTCCGACCTCCCGGACGGAGAATCGCTGACCCTGGAGCACTCCATCGATGGCTCGGCCACTCCCGGCACCCGCTGGATCGAGGTGCACCTGAAGCCCGAACGGAACGTAGATGGTCGAGTGGTGCGCCTGGACGGAATCGCCTCCGACGTCAGCGAGCGAAAGCGGAGCCAGGAGGAGCTGGCCTCCCGGAACCGGGAGCTCCTCACCCTCCACAGGATCTCGGAACTCACACTCGAGGCCAAGTCCCTGGAGCAGGCATACGACGACATCCTGGGGGAGATCAGCCGAGCCACCGGTTTCCCCATCGCCGCCATAGAAACCTACGACTCGGTCCGGGAGCGGATGGTCATATCGGCCGCCCGGGGCATCCCTCTCCCGGAGGACGGCTCCTCCCTGGCCATTCCCCTTTCCGAGACGTTGACGGGCCTCGTGATCCGCACCGGCCGGCCCGTGGTCGAATCCGATGCGAGAACTCGATCCGAGCACGGGCACCGAGCCCTTCGTAAGCTGGATCTGAGGACCTACCTGTCCTTCCCCATGTACGTTTCGGGAGAAGTCACGGGGGCCCTCACCCTCGCTCACCAGGAGGTGGTCCCTACCGACGCCCGGCTCGTCCGGTGGGGAGGGAGCCTGGCCAACTATTTGGCCACCTTCATCGACCGGAAACGCTCCCAGGAAGCGCTCCGCGAAAGCGAGCACCGGTACCGAGCCCTGGCGGAGCGCCTTCAGGAGGCGAACCAGGAACTGGAGACCTTCGCCTACTCGGTGTCCCACGACCTTCGGGCTCCCCTCCGGACCATGCAGGGCTTCGCCCACACTCTTCTGTCCCGTTTCGGAGACGAGCTTCCCGAGGAAGGGAGGGACTACCTTCGCAGGATCGTGGCTTCGGGCCGCCAGTCGGAGGAGCTGATCCGGGATCTTCTCACATACAGCCGCCTCAGCTTCGAGGAGGTGCAGGTGCGGCCCGTGGACCTGAACGAGGTGGTTCAGCGCACCCTCGAACAACTGGAGGCGGACCTTCGTGACGCGGGCGCCCGGGTGGAGGTGGAGGAGGACCTTCCCCGGGTCCAGGGCCACTCGTCCACCCTGATCCAGGTCCTGTCGAATCTGGCCTCCAACGGTATCAAGTTCGTACCCGAAGGCCGAAAGGTTCGACTGAACATCCACCAGGAGGATCGAGGGAACCGAGTGCGCCTCTGGGTGGAGGACAACGGGATCGGGATACCTGAGGACCAGCAGGAAAAGGTCTTCGACGCCTTCGAGCGACTCACCCAGACCCAGACGCTTCCCGGCACCGGGATCGGACTGGCCATCGTTCGGCGGGGAATGGAGCGAGTGGGAGGGACCGCAGGCGTCCAGTCCACCCCGGGAGAAGGGAGCCGGTTCTGGATCGAGCTCCCGAAAGCGTAGGGATCCAGCGAACGGGGCCGCTCAGCATGGGAGCCGCAAGAGAGGGGCTGAGCTTGGACGCCCGGGGGAGGGTGGCTGCCCTGGACGATCTGGCCACCCGGCCGGTAGACGTTCTCGTGATCGGGGGAGGAATCACGGGGTGCGGAGTGGCTCGGGACGCGGCCCTCCGAGGGCTCCGCACGGGCCTTCTGGAGCAGGTGGACTTCGGGTTCGGCACCTCGAGCCGGTCATCCAAGATCGTCCACGGGGGGGTGCGCTACCTGGAGCAGTTCCAGTTGGGCCTGGTCCGAGAGTCGGCCCGGGAGCGGGCCGTCCTTCACCGGCTCGCGCCCCACATCGTCCGCCCCATCCCCTTCCACTACCCAGTGTTTCGGGGAGAGAGTCGTTGGAAGATCCGGATGGGACTCCACCTCTTCGACGTACTGGCCGGAAGTCGCGGGGCGGAACGCTCGGTCTTCCTGGGTCCCCGGGAAACGAGAAGGGCGCTTCCCGGTTTGAGGGACCCCCTGGTAGGGTCCGTGCGCTACCCGGAGTACATCACGGACGACGCCCGCCTCACCCTGGAGAACGCCCTGTCGGCCGCGGCCCACGGGGCCCGCGTGGCGAATCACGCCCGCGTCGTCGATCTTCTCGAGGAAGGAGGCCGTATCGTAGGTGCCACGGTGGAGGACCTCCTGACCGGATCGGCCTATGAAATCCGGGCGCAGGTGGTCGTCAACGCCACGGGTCCCTGGAGCGAGCTCTTCCTCCGAAGCTGTGGAAGCCCTCCCCCCCACCGTCTGGTCCTGAGCAAAGGCATCCACATCCTCCTCCCGGCCGAGCGAGTCCCCCTGGAGGGGGCCACCTTCCTCAGGTCCCGGCGGGGGCGGACCGGGCTGGCCATGCGGCGGGGCCCATGGGTCTACGTGGGCACCTCGGACGAGCCGTTCTACGGAGACCTGAACCGGGTCCGTTCCCGCCGGAGCGAGGTGCTCGAGATCCTGGAGATGACCCGGGACTGCTTCCCGGACGCCGACCTCACCGAAGCGGACGTGAAGGCCACCTGGGCGGGCCTTCGACCCCTCGTCCATCAAGAGGGTAGGAGTACCCGGGAGATGTCCCGTGCCGACGAGGTCTGGACCGAACCGGAAGGACTGGTCACCGTCGCCGGCGGGAAGCTCACCACCTACCGAAAGATGGCGGAGCGGATCCTCCACGCGGCCGGATCGGCCTTGAACGGAGGCCTCCCCCCAGGAGGGGCTACGGCGCGGGTTCCCCTGATCGGGTCCCCTTCGGGTGCGGAGGCTCCGCAGTCGGCCCGGGAGGAGGAGCTGGACGGGCTTCGAGCCGAGGGTGTGGCCGAGGCCACGCTGGAGCGGTTCACGTGGCTCTACGGCCTACAACTGAGCGAGCTGCGGAAGATGGGTCGAGAGGACCCGCGTTGGCTGGAGCCGCTGGCGGCCGGCGTCCCGGCTCTCCGTGGGGAAGTACGCATGGCGGTGGAGCAAGAAATGGCCGTGACCCTGGCCGACTTCATGGACAGAAGGAGCTCCCTCCTCCTCTTCGGACCGGACCACGGCCTGGCGGGGGCCGGGGAAGCGTCCCGCATCATGGCCCAGCTCCTGGGCTGGTCCGAGGAACGCAGGGAGCGGGAGGTGGACGATTATCGGGGGCTCGCCCGCGAGCACGGCTTTCCCTCCGACTAGGACGGAGACCGGAACCGAAGGTAGACCCCCATCGGGGGCGCCACGGCGCCGCTCCGTTGACATGAGACCCCGAAACCCGCTACGATCGGGGGCAAGGTGATGAGAACGATTCTCAAGGATAACTTTGGCCCATGACGCCCGTCATCTCCCTGGAGGGGGTAACGAAGCGCTTCTGGCCCGGCCCGGTGGAGGCCGTCTCCCAGGTTTCCCTGCAGGTGGAGGAAGGGGAGATCGTCACGCTTCTGGGCCCGAGCGGCTGCGGCAAGACCACCACCCTTCGCCTCATCGCGGGTTTCGAATCCCCGGACGAGGGGACGATTCGGATCGGAGGGCAGGCGGTATCCGGATCCGGAGCGTGGGTCGCGCCCGAAAGACGGGGCGTGGGCATGGTCTTCCAGGACTACGCCCTCTTCCCGCATCTCACCGTGGGGGAGAACGTCATGTTCGGCTTGGACGGCTTCCCGCGACGAGAAAAGAAGGAACGTACCCGGGAAGTCCTCAAGTCCCTGGGCTTGGCCCAGCTCGTGAAGCGCTATCCTCACGAGCTTTCGGGGGGTCAGCAGCAGCGGGTGGCCCTGGCCCGGGCGCTGGCGCCGAAGCCGGTGGTCGTCCTCATGGACGAGCCCTTCAGCAACCTGGACGCACACCTACGGGAAAGCGTCCGGGACGAGGTGGTGGCCACCATTCGGCGGGCCGGCGTCACCTGCATCTTCGTGAGCCACGACCAGCGGGATGCTCTGGCGATCTCCGACCGTGTGGCGGTCATGAACCAGGGCCGTATCGAGCAGGTGGGAACACCGTGGCAGATATACAAGCATCCCGACTCGGTGTTCGTGGCGACTTTCGTCGGACGGACGAACCTCCTCCAAGGGTTCGTGAAGAACGATCACGGTTGCGTGCGGACCGAGTGCGGATCCTTCTGCCGGGTTGAAAACAGCGGACTTCCGGAGGGAACGCCCGTCATGGTTTCGGTTCGACCCGACGCTTTCGAAGCGTCGGAAGAGGGCGTCCTGGAGGGTCGGGTGGTATCCACGAAGTATACGGGGGCCCATGTGGAAGCCGTGGTGGAGATATTGGGAGAAGATGGCAGGGGCCACCAACTCGTCGTCCACCTCCCCCCCACCCGGACCTACGCGCCCGGGGAGCTTCTCACCTTCCGGATCGTCTCCGAATTCGCCTCCGTCGTTCGGAACGCCTGTCAGACCTTGGGCTTCTCCCCGGTTCCCCCTGACGCACCCGAACGGGAGGAGGCGGCCGCAGGGGCCTGATCCGTCCCAGGGCCCATGCTCTTCTTGCCGCCGACGGCGGCTGCGGCTCCCGCGGTCAGATCAGCGCTCCGTACCCCTCCCTGAAGGTCGGGTAATGGAACGCGTATCCGGACTCCAAGAGGAGGCGATTCGAGCAACGCTTTCCAGTAGGAGTCGGTTCCCCGTCCTCCCGCTCCGGTTCAGGTGCGTCCAGCCGTTCGGCCAACCAACGATACAGAGTGCAGCGATCCACAGGCTCATGGTCCACCCCCAGGTACACATCTCGGGGGGTCGGGTGGAAGAGGAGGTGGCGAAGGGACCGGGCCGCACCGTCCCGGTGGATCCGGTTGCCGTAG
>SKSR01000151.1 GCA_007122885.1 Gemmatimonadota bacterium | reverse complement strand
TCACCTGGATCGGTTCGTGGACCGTTTCCCGAGCGGCGGGGCTGGGGCGCTGGGGAAACCTGGCGAGTGATGCCGTACGGGCCCTCCGCCATGTGGACGTCTGGGGCCGGCTCCTCCTCCCGCAAATGGCGCGGCTCGGGGTCCATTCGGTCCCCATCGCCCTCTTCATCGCCACCTTCACCGGGATCGTACTGGCGCTTCAGGCCTCCTACACCTTCACGGGGGCGATCCCCCTGTACTTTGTCGGGGTCCTGGTGGGCAAGACCATGATGCTGGAGCTGGGACCGGTCCTGACGGGTCTGGCCCTGGCGGGCCGGGTCGGGGCGAACATTGCCTCGGAGTTGGGCACCATGAAGGTCACCGAGCAGATCGATGCGTTGGAGACCCTGGCCTACCCGCCCATGGCCTACCTCACCGTCCCCCGGGTCCTGGCCGGGCTCATCATGTTTCCACTCGTCACGGTCCTGGCCATCGCCGTCGGGATCTTTGCGGGATGGGGAACCGCACTTCATCTCTTGGACATGAGCACCCCGGAGTTCGTGCGGGGGCTCACGCTCTTCTTCTTCCCCTTCGACGTGGTGTTCGCGGTGATCAAGGCCACGAGCTTCGGGCTCGTGGTCACCCTGGTGGGGTGTTTTTACGGCTTCGCCACCACGGGTGGGGCCGAAGGGGTGGGTTCGGCCACGACTCGGGCCGTGGTGGTGAGCAGCATGTGGATTCTGGTTCTCGACGCCTTCTGGGCCGTGGCGTTGCTGTGAGGACTCGAGGCCGGCGCTTCCCACGGGAGAACGGAGGATGAGCATCGAGATTCGCGACCTCCACAAGGCTTTCGGTGAGAAGAAGGTCCTGCAGGGCTTCTCGCTGGAGGTACGGGAGGGGGAGACCCTGGCGGTCCTGGGTGGGTCGGGCTCCGGCAAGTCCGTGACCCTGAAGCATATCGTGGGGCTCTTGGAGCCGGACCGGGGGACCGTTCTCGTGGACGGGCAAGCGGTGGAGGAGCTGGAAGCGAAGGAGCTTTACGCTTTGCGAAGGAATGTGGGGTATGTCTTCCAGTTGGCAGCCCTCTTCGACTCCCTGACGGTGGGAGAGAACGTTGGCCTGGGGCTCCGGCGACTGGGAACGATGGACGACCAGGAGATCGATGAGCGGGTGTCCGAGTGCCTGGAATTGGTCGATCTCCCCGGGGTGACTGAACGGTACCCGGCGGAGCTTTCCGGGGGGCAGAAGAAGCGGGTGGGGCTGGCCCGGGCCATCGCCACCCGGCCCAAGTACGTTCTTTACGACGAACCGACCACCGGCCTGGACCCTCTGACGAAGGCGGTCATCGACAAGCTCATCCTCAGGATGAAGGAGGATCTGGGAATGACGGGGTTGGTGATCACCCACGACATGGAAAGCGCATTCAGGGTGTCGGACCGGGTGGCCATGTTACACGAGGGGCGTCGGCGGTTCCTGGGAACCCCGGACGAGATCAGGGCTACGGACGATCCGGTGGTGCGTGCGTTCATCGAAGGTAGACCCGAGCTCTTGGACGGCGGAGACCCGTCTCGGAAGGAGGCCGTGTGAAGCGACGAAACGAGACCCTGGTGGGGGTGGTCCTGGTGCTGGCCGTGGCTACGGCCGTGCTGGGTACGCTCTGGCTTCAGGGTTGGGAGTGGGGCCGGAACATGGTCACCGTGGAGGCCGTGTTCCAGGACATCGGCCAGGCACATGCCGGGAACCCGGTGAAGGTCCGGGGCGTTCGGATCGGGCGGGTGAGCGATGTGGCCGTGGATCCGAGCGGAGATTTCGTCCGGGTCGACCTTCGGATCGATGGGGACGTTCCCCTGCCCGGCGACGCGGCCGTCGTTCTCGCCCCTGAGTCCATGTTCGGGGATTGGCAGGCGGAGATCGTGTCCCGGGCACAGTTCCCGTACTTCAACTTCACCGATCCGGAGGTTCCGGACCGACTTCCGGGGTACGCCCTGCCGGAGATTTCCAGGCTCACCGCCACCGCCGATAGGATTTCCGAAAACCTGGCCGATCTCACCGACCGGATCGGGATCGCCTTCACGGAGGAGACGGCCGAAAACCTGGCCATGACCATCGAGAACATCCAGGGTGTGAGCGACCGGCTCTCGAATCTGGTGGAGCAGCAGGCCGCCACCTTCGGCGAGGTCGCCGCAGGGGTGGATGAGGCCACGAACGAGCTGGGAAGGGCGGCGGCCTCGGGTCGATCGGCCTTCGATCAGGTGGATCGGATGCTGGCCGAGGGTGAGGTCCAGGCTTTCGTTGGCGATCTGCGTCGGGCCGCTTCCAGCTTCGAGTCCCTCTCTCAGGATGCTTCCAGTACCACTCGAGACTTCGGTCAGATGGCCGCCCGAGCGGACTCGACCTTCGCCCGAATGGACCGGATCCTGGAAGTGGCTGAATCCGGCGACGGAATACTGGGCCGGCTCCTGACGGACGATGGGTTGGTGGACGAGGTGGAGGGAACGCTGGTGCAGCTTCAGCTTCTCCTGGAAGACGTTCGGGAGAACCCGCGTCGCTACCTGCGACTTTCTATCTTCTGACGGCTGAGCCGATCAAGCGGAAGCGTGGGCAGGGTACCTTCGAAGCGAAGACACGGGGGAGGAAGAGGGAGAATGACTGGAAGTCGGGAACGGGGCGAGCGCGTTCGGGTGGAGCGGAGCGCGGGAGGTGTGGTCGTTCGCACCATCGACGGAGCTCCCCACATCCTCCTCATCAAGGATCCGTATGGGAAGTGGGGGCTTCCGAAAGGACACATCGAAGGGGATGAAAAACCGCCTGCCACGGCCCTCCGGGAAGTCAGGGAGGAGACGGGCCTGGAGGATCTCACGCTGGGGCCCGACCTGGGCACCATCCGATGGTCTTTCCGTCAGAAAGGGGTGCGGGTCCGCAAGTCCTGCCAATTCTACCTCATGTCCTCTGCCGTGGGGGACCCCGAGCCCGAGCGGGAGGAGGGAATAAGCGACTGCCGCTTCCTGCCCATGCCCGAAGCGGTCCGGGGGATCACCTACGACAACGCCCGGGAGGTGGTTCGGCGGGCGGTGGCGTTGGTGGACAATGGTCGAGGGGGAGAGGAGGGATCGCTCCCCTGGAAAGCCCCCCTTTCCCAGTAGGGCCCGGCGTCTCATCGGTTGCCTCGAACCGGGAACCGGTTATCGTATCTGAATCCGTCCTCGTAGCACGGGGACCCTTGTAGCACCGACCCGGAACCCCGGGGGCCGGCCACGCCGGAGCCCAGGGAAAAAGCCAGGAAGGGGAGATGGGAAGCGATCAACGGGATATTACCATCATCGGCGGAGGGCCCACGGGTCTCTTTGCCGCCTTCTACGGTGGAATGCGCGGAGCGTCCACCAGGGTGGTGGATTCGCTTCCGGAGCTCGGGGGGCAGCTCACGGCTCTCTACCCGGAGAAGTACATTTTCGATGTGGGCGGCTTCCCCAGGGTTTTGGCCAAGGACCTGTCTGCCGAGTTGGTGAAGCAGGCCATGCAGTTCGAGCCCGAGGTGGTCCTGGACGAAGAGGTGGCCCGGGTCGTTCGTCAGGACGACGAGACGTTTCTGCTGGAAGGTCGAACCGGGGAATACCGGACCAAGACCCTCGTGGTGGCCGGGGGAAAGGGGGCGTTCGAACCCCGGAAGCTCGAGGCCCCGGGGTACGATGAGCTTCTCGGAAAGGGGGTCCACTACGCCGTGAAGGACCCGGACTGGTACCGGGACAAGCGGGTGGTCATCGTGGGGGGAGGGGACTCGGCCCTGGACTGGGTGTTGGAATTGAAGGACCGCGCCCGGTCCGTGACTCTGGTGCATAGGCGTGACCGATTCCGGGCCCACGAGCATTCGGTGGAGCTCATGTGGGAGGCCGAGAAGGCCGGTCAGGTGGATGTCCGGGCCTTCCATGAGGTGAAGGAAATCCACGGGTCGGACTGGGTGGAAGGGTGTGAGATTTTCGACAACCGCTCCGACGAGGAGACGTATCTGGAAGCCGACGTGGTGCTCACCTTCCTGGGCTTCAAGCCCGACCTGGGCCCGATCAAGGAGTGGGGCCTGGAGATCGAAAAGAACCGGATCGTGGTGAACCACCTCATGGAGACGAACATCCCCGGGATCTACGGGGCCGGCGACATCGTGGACTACGACGGGAAGCTCGATCTCATCGCCACGGGCTTCGCGGAAGCGGCCATCGCGGTGAACAACGCCGTGCATTTCGTGGACCCGAAGGCTCGGGTGAACCCTGGCCACTCGACGAACTTGAAGGTCTTCCAGGACAAGTAGAGGCAAAATGTCCCAGGATGGAACGGATAGAGTGGAGAACGTGGTGATCGTGGGCTCGGGGCCCGCGGGCTGGACGGCTGCCCTCTATGCGGCCCGTGCTCGGTTGGACCCCCTCGTCCTCGAGGGAGCGCCATCGAGAGAGATGATTCCGGGCGGACAGCTCATGTTCACCACGGACGTGGAGAACTATCCGGGCTTTCCCGAGGGGGTTACGGGCCAGGAGCTCATGGACCGGATGAAGGCGCAGGCGGTTCGCTTCGATACCCGCGTGGTCACCGATGACGTGGTGGACGTGGATGTGGAGAGCCGGCCGTTCGTGCTTCGTTCCGCGGCCGGCGACACCTATCGGAGCCACGCCGTCATCCTGGCCACAGGGGCTCGGGCGAACTGGCTCGGTCTGGAGAACGAGCAGCGCTTGGCCCAGTCGGGCGGCGGAGTGTCGGCGTGCGCCGTGTGTGACGGGGCGCTCCCTGCTTTTCGGGATCAGGTCCTAGCCGTGGTGGGTGGCGGAGATTCTGCCATGGAGGAAGCCCTGTACCTGACCAAGTTCGCCAGCAAGGTGGTGATCATCCATCGGCGGGACGAACTCCGGGCCTCTCCCATCATGGCCGAGCGTGCCCTGAATCATCCGAAGGTGGAGGTGGCGTGGAACACGGTGGTGACGGAGGTTCTGGGCGACGAATTCGTTTCCGGGCTCCGCCTCCGGGACACGGTGAGCGGCGAGGAGCGGGAGATGGAGGTGGGCGGGTTCTTCCTGGCCATCGGTCACACGCCGAATACCGCGTTTCTGCAGGGGAAGGTGGAGCTGGACGACGAGGGATACGTGATCACCCCTGGCCAGTGGCGTACCGAAACCACGGTGCCGGGGGTCTTCGCTGCGGGAGACGTGATGGATCCGTACTTCCGGCAGGCGGTGACGGCGGCGGGCACGGGATGCATGGCCGCGCTGGAGGCCGAACGTTGGTTGGCCCATCAAGAAGCGACCGGTGCGGAGGAGCCGGCGTCCGCCACCGCTTCGGAG
This sequence comes from Gemmatimonadota bacterium, assembly GCA_007122885.1. GTDB lineage: Bacteria > Gemmatimonadota > Gemmatimonadetes > Longimicrobiales > Gaopeijiaceae > SKSR01. The sequence goes on along the minus strand of SKSR01000151.1, from coordinate 1,615 downwards.
CCGGTGTAACTTCCTTCCCGGGCTCAACCCTCCAGGGTCTGTCCCCCATCCACGGTGATCACCTCTCCGGTGATGAAGGAGGAGCGTTCCAGGAAAAGGATGGTCCGGAGGACATCCTCGGGAGCTCCGAGCTCTCCCAGGGCCGTTCGGCCGCGGGCGCGCTCCTTCTGCTCCTCCGTGTAGTCATCCGGCAGGAGCACGGACCCGGGCGCGACTGCGTTCACCCGGACCCGGGGTGCCAGGGCCCGGGCCATGACCCGGGTCAGATGCAGAAGAGCCGCCTTGGATACCGAGTGATGAGGAAACTCCCTCCACGGACGGAAGGCGGAGAGGTCGACGACGTTCACCACCGACCCTCCCGAGTCGGCCAGGAGATCCGCCGCCTTCTGGACCATGAGGAACGGTCCCTTCACGTTCACGTCCATGACCCGGTCCCACTCTTCCTCTTGGATCTCCATGAACGGCGATTGTTGAAAGAGGGACGCGTTGTTCACCAGCAGGTCCATACGCCCGAAGCGACTACGGACCTTCTCCAGCAGACCATCGATCTCGCCGCTTCGCGAGACATCGGCACGGATGGGAAGGGCTCGGCGGCCCACCGCCTCGATCCGGGCGGAGACCTCTCGGGCTTCGGATTCCGAGCGGTGGTAGTTGACCGCCACATCGAACCCGGCTTCGGCCAGCCCCAGCGCGATTCCCCGCCCGACCCGAACGGCGCCCCCCGTGACCACCGCAACGGGGCCCGCAGGGGCGTGTTTGACGATCGTGTTCATGGGCTATGGCCCGTGGCTCGTACGAAACGTGGCGGTTGGTGCGCGGTACTCTTCTCGGCGCCGGACCCGAAAGACTCTTGCACCGATCCCGGACGAATTTCCGAACCCTCGGAAAGCCGCATGGTAACCGGAGAAACTCCAGGAGGGAAGGGACGTCCATGAGCGGAGACGGCCGACCGGTGGCGGTGGTGACGGGGAGCACCCGGGGCATTGGTTTCGGCGTGGCCGAAGGGCTGGTGGACCGAGGGTGGGCCGTCGTGGTAGGGTCCCGCTCCGAATCGGCGGTGGAGCGGACGGTGGGGGCTTTGAGGGAGACGGGGGAAGCCGTGGCGGGGCGAAGGGTGGACGTGCGCAGGCCGGACGAGTGTCGCGCCTTCGTGGACGAAGCCGTGGAGCGGTTCGGTCGGCTGGACCTCCTGGTGAACAATGCCGGGGTCGGGAGTTTCCGGCCGATCCAGGAGATGTCCCCGGAGGATTGGGATCTCCAGATCCGAACGAACCTGGACGGCGTCTTCCACTGCAGCCAGGCGGCAATACCCCACCTGCGGAGGAACGAGGAAGGTGGTTGGATCGTGAACATAGGGTCCATCGCCAGCCGGTACGCCATCGCCGGTGGCGCGGCCTACAACGCTTCCAAGTTCGGTCTCCTGGGCCTGACGGAGGCCATGATGCTCGACCTCCGACACGAGAACGTCCGGGTGAGCATCGTCATGCCCGGCAGTGTGGCCACGGACTTCTTCGGGTCCCCTGCCGATCCCGAAGAGAGCTGGAAGCTTCGGGCCGAGGACGTGGCCAGGGCCGTGGTGGATCTCCTGGAATACCCCCCACGGGCTCTCCCTTCC
>SKSR01000317.1 GCA_007122885.1 Gemmatimonadota bacterium | reverse complement strand
TCCCTCTCTACAACAGGGACCTGGAGGCGGAGGGGATGCCGACGCGGGTCCGGGATTTCCACCGAGCCATCGACGAGGCCGACGCCCTCCTCCTCGCAACCCCCGAGTATCAGCACGGAGTACCCGGCGTGCTCAAGAACGCCATCGACTGGGCGTCTCGCCCTCCGGGTGAGGCGCCGATCCTGAAGAAGCCGGTGGCCATCATGGGGGCGACTCCGGGGATGTGGGGAACCGCACGGGCGCAGACCCAGCTCCGGCAGTCACTGGTGTACAGTGGCTGTCCCATGGTGCTGAAGCCCGAGGTCTTGGTGGCGAAGGCCAACGAGCGTTTCGACGACTCGGGCCGGCTCGTCCACGAAGCGACGCGGAACTTCGTTCGGGAGCTCCTGGAGGCGTTGGCCGACCTGACCCGTCGGCATGCCACCCCCACCCAGGGAACCTGACTCCTCCTCGCCTTCGACGGGCCCGAGCCGGGTCCGCTTGCCCCCTCGCACATCGTCCGGCTATGGGTAGAGAGGTTCTCCGGCGGCCCTCCGCCCGTGCGTGAGGGCTGGCCGGCTCCGTCCTCCCTCCGGCGCCAGGAGCCGCTCCGCCATGCGCACCGTGACCCCATTTCCGTGTTCGAGAAATGCCGACGCCCCGCCCCCTGAAAACCGGACGACGGGATCGAGGGGGAAGGGGCCACATCGACCGCCCCCGGTCTTGGGGGGGACTCCGTGAGGGCCGGTCGGACGGTGGCCGTGGTCCTGGCCACCCTCATATCCGGGGCCACGGGCGTCCCCGTTTCCGCCCAGGACGGGCCGGTCCACGCGGAGGGGTACCTGGAGCCCTCGGACGCCGTGGCCGAGGCGGTCGTGGCGCCCTGGCACGAGAACGTGGCACTCACGGATCTGGGTCCCGACGGGGTACACTTCCTCCACAGGCAGGGGGTGGGCCTTCCGGCGCTGGAGGACTTGGCCCGGCCGCACCGGAACCTGGCCGGCTTGTACGTGGACACCACTGCGGATCGGCACCGGGACCTGACGGTTCGTGGTCACGAAAACCTCGTCCTGGTGGACGCCCGGGACGGCTCGGAGACCGAGATGGAGCTCCCCGAAGGGGCTCGGGCCAGCGGCGTGTCCTGGTCTCCCGACGGGGATCGTCTCGCCTTCCTGGCCAGCTACGAAGAAGACACCCATGTCTACGTGGCCGATGTGGCCACGGGTCGCTCGGAGCGGATCTCCCCCCGGCCTGTGCTCGCCACCCGTGTCCGGGAGCTCCACTGGTCCGGGGATGGTGGAGCGGTGTTCACCGTCCTGCTCCCGGAGGACAGGGGAGCCGAGCCGTCGCCAGACCCCGTTCCCGAGACTCCCATGGTTCGGATCACCACGGAGGAGGAGAACCGGCTTCGAACCTTCCCGACCCTCTTCGAGACGCCCTACGACGAGCGGCTATTCGAGCATTACGCCATCGGCCAGGTGGTGCGGTTGGAGGTGGAGGGGAGCTCAGTGGAACCCATCGGGGACCCTGCCCTGGTGGAGGGGTTGAGCGTGTCGCCGAACGGGGACCACCTCCGGGTGGAGACGACGACCCGTCCGTTCTCCTACATCGTCCCCGTCTCCTGGTTCGGGGAGCGGGAGGCGGTGTGGGACCTGGCCGGCGAAGAACTGGCCCTCCTTCGGGAGGAGGAAGTTCGAAAGGGTGTGGACGACGAGGATGAGGACCCGGAGGAGCCCGAGAAGCGGGACATACAGTGGAGACCGGACGGGGAAGGGCTGAGCTTTCTCCAGAAGGAGCACCGGGAGGAACAAGGGGAGGATGGCGAAGGGCCGGGTGGTCCCCGGTCGCAAGGGCAAGGGGACGAGGAGCCCCGAGTCGACCGGGTCATGCAGTGGCTGCCCCCGTTCGGTGCCGACGACCTGCAGGTGATCCACGAGAGCGAAAACGAGATGAGCCGAGTCCGATACGATGCATCGGGCCAGGCCATCTTTGTCACCGAGGAGGACGGGGACGAGGAGCACCTCTACGCCGTCTTCCTGGACGAGCCCGAGGAGCGCCATACGATCTATCGACACGATCCCGATGAATGGCGCGACGCCCCGGGCGACCTTGAGCTCCGGTCCGGCCCCCGCGGCGGGGAAGCGGTGCGGATCTCTTCGGATGGAGCCTTCGTGTATCTCCGGGGGACCCGGTACCACGATGATCCCTATGAAGACGCCCCGACCCCCTTCCTGGACCGGGTGAAGATCCGAAGCGGGGAATCCGAACGGCTCTTCGAGAGCTCGTCCGAAGCGTACGAGCGGGTGGACGCCATGCTCGACGACGATGGGGCGGAAGTGGTGATCCGACGGGAGAGTCCCGCGGACGTGCCGGATTCGTACCGCCGGAACCTGGGGACGGGGGACGAGGTCCGGCTCACGGCCAACGAGGACCACACGTCGGACATCACGGGAGCCCGAAGGGAGGCGTTCGACGTTCACCGGAACGACGGTTTCACCTTCCGGGTGGAGGTGGTTCTGCCCCCGGATTGGGATGGCGAGCCCCTCCCGGCCATCTTCTGGCACTATCCTCGCGAGTACGAGGATCAGGACGCCTACGACGACTTCGCCGACCGGTTCAACCGAAACCGATTCCCCCAGCCCGGCCCTCGCTCCGCCGAGATCTTCGTCCGGGAGGGATACGCCGTGGTCAACCCGCAATTTCCCATCGTGGGTGATCCGGACCGGGTCAACGACAACTTCGTCACCGACCTTCGGGCCAACTGGGCGGCGATCATCGACGCGGTGGATCGGAGGGGCTACGTGGACCGTAGCCGCATCGCCCTGGGCGGACACTCCTATGGGGGCTTCGGAACGATCCACGCCCTGATCCAGACCCCTTTCTTTCGGGCCGGGATCGCAGGAGCGCCCAACTCGAACCGGATCCTCACACCCTTGGGATTCCAGCGGGAGCGCCGGCTCCTCTGGGACAAGCGGGAGACCTACGTGGAGATGTCCCCCATCATGTGGTCGGAGCGGATGGAGGGAGCGCTCCTGGTCTACCACGGGGCCGACGACCAGAACGTGGGCACTTGGCCGGCCAACTCCTGGCGGCTTTTCCACGCCCTGAACGGCCTGGGCAAGACCGGGGCCTTCTACATGTATCCGTACGAAGGTCATGGGCCCGGAGCGGAGGAAACTCTCTTGGACATGTGGGCCCGGTGGATCGAATGGATGGACCACTACGTTCGCAGGGCTGACCTCTCGGAGCCTGCGGCGCCAGTGGCCGCAGATGCGGCCGATGAGGAGCCGGAGGAGGGCGGAGGCCCCGAGCGGGACCGGTGGTAGTGCGCCGGACTCGGGACCGGGATCGGACCATCGGTTCCTCCCAGCCACTTTCGGAAACTTTTTTCCACGGAGGACCAGCGGCATGCGTGAGCCTCTCCGAAGATTCTTCGAGTTTCCCCGCCGGTTGACCTCGGCGGCTTCCCTACACCGGCGTCGGGTCCGATCGGGCCGCGGGCGTCGACGCTTTCTCAAGTCCCTTTCGGGGGCTCTGGGCGGAATGGCCCTGGCTCCGAGCTTCCTCCAGGGTCGGCCTCCCTCCTTCGTGAAGGCTGCATACCGGACGGGAGGGGCGCGCTTCCAGCCCCCGCTTTCCATCGCCAGCGGCTTCAACGGTGAGCCGGCGGTGACCAAGGCCGTGGAGAGGATGCAGGACGGCGCACCTGTACTGGACGCGGTCATCGACGGTGTCCGGATTCAAGAGGAGGACCCCGAGGACCGGAGCGTGGGCTACGGAGGCATCCCCAACGAGGAGGGGGTGGTCCAGCTCGGTGCCGGCGTCATGAACGGCCCCACCCACACCGTCGGTGCCGTGAGCGTCCTGGAGGACATCATGCACCCGTCGGATCTGGCCCGGATCGTTATGGAGCGGACCGACCATGTGATGATCGTCGCGGAGGGCGCCAAGCGGGTGGCGAGGATGCACGGGTTCGAGGAGACGAACCTCCTCACCGAAGAGTCGCGGCAATCGTGGGTCAACTGGCGCGAATCCCTCTCGGAGACCGACAACTACTACAGCCCCGAGCAGTGGGACCCGGTGCTTGGAGGTGCTCCTCCATCGGATCCGGGAGCCGCAGTACCGGACTTCGAGCAACACTATGGAACGATCCACTGCTCCGGCCTGGACGGCGACGGGAACGTGGCGGCGGTCACCTCCACGAGCGGGCTGTCGTACAAGATGCCTGGCCGGGTGGCCGATTCCCCGACCCCGGGAGCAGGCTATTACTGTGACAACGATGTAGGCGCTGCCGGCAGCACGGGCCGAGGGGAGGCGAACCTCCAGAACATCTCCAGCTTCTTCATCGTGGAGCGGATGCGGGACGGGGTTTCCCCGGAGGAGGCCTGTCTCGAGGCCTGCGCCCGGATCGCCGAGCGCACCCGGCTCAGCCGCCTTCTGGACGAGGAAGGTGATCCCAATTTCAACGTACGCTTCTACGCCCTGAACGTGGAGGGAGAAGTGGGGAGTGCCGAATTGCGGCGCCAGAACGCACAGATGGCCGTCCACGACGCCACTGGGATGCACTGGGTGGACGTGGCCTACCTCATGGAGTGACTCCACCCGGCATGGACCCGGCCCTCGGCGGGACTGGGGAGGGGCTCATTCCTCCTCTTCATCGTCTTGGAAGTGCTCCTTGAAGTGCTCCTTCAACCGCTCGACCTGTTCGGGTGACCAATCCGGGGGATTCGTGACGGCGATCCAGGCGTCGATGTAGTCGTCCGGAGCGTACACGTGGCCGTACCCGACCGGTGCTACATCCGCCGTAACGATGTCCACGGCCAACTGGAGCACGGTGACCACCGGGTACCAGCGAAGCTCTGGTGAGACATCGGGGGCCCGGGGCTCCTCCATCCAGCCAGGTTGGCGGAAGAGGGCCCGTCCTTCGAAGAAGGTGATGGGGTCGCTGGCGTACTGGAGGTAGACGATGCGGAGGGGTCCCCACTCGACGCCCGGGATCTCCAGGCCCCCTTCCTGGTTCGCGAAACGGACGACGGAGCCGTCCCGAAACCGGGGCAGCCACGCCGGCGAGTTGGGTTCCCGTTCGTCGGTGATCGTCCGCCAGGTGGTGCTCCGGAATGGAGGTCCGGCCCAGAGGGCTCCTTGGAATGGATCCCCGATCACGTCGAAGAGGTCGGCCGAGCGTTCCGAGTTCAGGGCCCCCAGGCTGAGCCCGTAGAGGTAGAGGTTCGGGCGTTCCTCCTCCGGAAGGTCCGTCCAATGGCTGTACACCTCGGAAAAGAGGGCGCGGACCGTGGCGTCCCCGTATTCGGGCTCCACCAGGAGGGAGAGCCAGCTCGCCAGGTACGAGTACTGGACCGCCACGGTGGCCACGTCGCCCCGATGGAGGTACTCCAACGGGTCCAGCGCCTTCGGATCGAGCCAACCCGTTCCCGTGGGTGTTGCGATCACGAGTGTGGAGCGATCGAATGCCCCCACCCGCTTCAGCTCTTCCAGGGCCAGTCGGACCCGCTCCTGGATCGTTTCCGCCGAGTTGAGCCCCACGTAGACTCGGATCGGATCCAGGACCGGAGCCTCGTCGTCCTCCACGAAATCCATCAGGGCTTCGCGGTTCGGCCCCGAGGCCACGAACTCCCGCCCTCTCCGGCCCAGGTCGTCCCAGTCCAGGAGGGAAGAGGAGCTCCCGGTCCGGAGGGGGGCGGTAGGTCGCTCGAACTGGGGTTCCACCAAAGCGTCCACTTGCTGGAAGGAGGCATCCAGGCCCCGGAACGCCCTCTGGAAGAGGACCCCATCGAGAACCACCCAGAAGAGAGCCACGGCGGCCACCACGCCCGCCACGTTGGCCACTCGCCGGGGGAGGTGGCTGCTGAACCAACCGGCCAGGAGGCCGAACACCAGACCGAAGAACCGCCCTACCGTGAGTAGTCCGCCCGCCACCAGGGCGGCCACGATACCCAGACGGAAGGGATGGGCGGTGTCCGCCGGGTCCAGCTCCATGAGGAGCCGGACCGAGTTCTGCCACTCGGCCGCTTGTCGGAGGAAGAGCAGGGCCGTGGCCAGGCAGAGGGCGGCGGCGGTGAGCGTGACGATCCTGTGGGTGCGGGGGCCGGGCACGGGGAGCTCCAGGTAGCCCCAGAGCCATCGCCCGAATACGCCGAGTCCGTAGCCGGCGGCCAGGGACACTCCGGAAAGGATGCCCTGAAGCCCCAGCGGCCGTGGGAGGAGGCTCGGGGTGAGAGACGCGGCGAAGAAGAGGGTGGCCAGGAGAAGCCCCGGCGTGGAAAGGGTGGCCGCGAATCGTCCGGAGGCCTCGGCCAGCCAGGTGCCCAGGGCACCCATTACACCGCGGATCGTCCACGTCATCCTTTGGCGCCCACTCCCGTCCCTGGGTGTCCGGGGTTCATTCGGTCGGTCCCTTCGGCGCGCAGTCCCTCCGGTCGTCCCGTTGCAGAGTGGCCCGGTCCGGGGACCCGGTCAAGCGTCCCGCCCGAGTGTGGGCCGGTTGCCGGTCACGGCCCCGGTACGGTAAAGTCCTGGGGGCCGGAGGGATGAGCCCGGTGAGCAGCTCCGAGTGTTCTTCCGAGAAATCCCCGTGTCACTTGAAGCGGGAAGCGATGGGCTCGAGACTTGATCAATGGACATTCTTTCCCGGGGACAGGGAACCTGGGCGCCTTGCGCGGGGGGCCTCCCCGTGGATGGCTGCGGGCCTCGTTTGCGTAGGAATACTCCTCGGTTTCGGGGCCCAGGCCCAAGAGGGGCCCCTCGCCCAGGAGGAGGAGAGAGAAGGCGAGGCGGCGGAGGTTCGGCAGGATCCGGACGACGACGCCGGATGGTGGCGGGGTCCGTGGGGGATGGCGGAGCCCACACGGATGTACACGGGGTTGTGGGCTCTCCATTTTACTCGGCTCCACGACGGATTCAGCTTCCATCAGGGTGTGGGAGTGAACTACCGGGGGATCACCGCGAACACCTTCGT
>SKSR01000290.1 GCA_007122885.1 Gemmatimonadota bacterium | reverse complement strand
TCACGACGGTCAGAAGGATCGTGGCCCCCAGGATCCCTCCGGCCCGCGTGAAGTCCGCCTGAGTCGGGATGCCCCCGAGCAGGCTCATGTAGATGCCCCCGAGGACCGCGAGCATCCCCAGTACCCCGAAGACCCCGAGCCCCGGCAGTAGGAAGGCCTCGATGATGAGGAGCAGGACCCCCAGACCGAAGATGAGCAGGGCCTCCATCCCGGCAAGGCCCACCAGGAGATGGGAGCCGAAGAAGAGTCCCAGACAGGTGACACCGACGGCGCCCCCGAGTCCGACACCCGGTGTCTTCACCTCGGTGAGGAGGCCGAGAAAGCCCAACGTGAGGAGGAACGGGGAAACCACAGGGTGGGAAAGAAAGCGGACCACCCGTTCCGCCCAGTTCACCTCCATGTCCCGGACCTCCGCCCCCTCCAGGCCCAGATCCGCAAGGAGGCCGTCCCAGACGTCCACCCCTCGGGCGTAACCCAACTCCACCGCCTCCTCCGTGGTGAGGGTCAGGAGGCGTCCGGCCTCGGTCACCCCGGCGATTTCGATGTCCTCGTCCACCATGGCCTCGGCGATCCGGGGATCCAGCCCCCGGGCCTCCGCCAGCGCCCGCATGGAGCTCCGCATGGCGGAAACCACCTTCTCCGACGCCGTCTGCCCCTCTCCGGTCACCGGCGTGGCCGCACCGATGACGGAGCCGGGTCGCATATAGATCCCGTCGGATGCCAGGGAGATGAGCGCCCCGGCCGAGAGGGCTCTTCGGTTCACGTAGGCGTAGACCGGAACGGGAGAATCGCTGACGGCGTCGGCGATCCTCTCGGCCGAATCCACCCGGCCACCAGGCGTGTCGATGTCCAGCACCAGGGCGGCCGCACCGGCGTCGTGAGCCGTGCGGATGGATCGCTCTATGAAGGGGGCCAACCCCATCTCGATGACCCCCTCCACCGGGACCCGGTAGACCGGACCACCGTCGGCGGGGGCTTCCTGGCCACCCACCCCCACGGCCAAGCCGACGGCCAGGATGAGCCCCGAAAAGATGAAGCGCTTACCCATTTGCCCGGCCCCTCCCAAGTGAACGTCCATGGACCCAAAGAGGATACCGCTACCGCGCCGTCAGGTGCCCTGCGGAGGGGAACGCGTGTCAGGGTTCCGTAGGTCCGGGCTGGTAGAGAAGCAGCTGGTGGGCGTAGTGGGCTCTCTGTATGGCCCGGGGGTAGTCCTCCCGGGTCAACGCATCCCGGGCACCTCCCAGCAGCCGTTCCACCCGCCGGAGCGTATCCTCGTCCAAGTCGGCTGCGGACTTCCGTTGGACCTCGGAGTGCTCCGCCTCCACTCGTCGGACCAGCCGCTCGGCCACCTTGGGTGGAGTGAGCTCACGGATCCGGTCGGCGGCCTGTAGGGCCATGAGGAGCGCTTCCTCCCGGCGGTCCTCGCTCCACGCCTCCGTCGCTTCCCGACCACCGTCCACCGCCAGTCGGATCTCCCGCCGCAAATCCGGCGGAAGTCCGTTCGACGTCAGGGGCTCCAGGGCCGCCGTGGCCTTCCGGGTGCCCTCCACCAACCGGAACTGGTAGGTCTCCGGCTTCGTGACGAGAACGGGAAGGGCGGCATCGTAGGCGGCCTGCCTGAGGGCCCATCGCCCAATCCCCTCCTCCTCCCATGACCGGCTCCAGAGAACGAGCGCCTCTTCCAACTCCCTTTCGAGCCCCATCTCGGCCACCAGGTATTCCAGGGCCGGGAGATCCCCGTCCACCAGCACCGAGGCGCGGGTGTCGTTGGTGAGAACGAGGGCCATCGGATCGCTGCTTCCCTCGCAGCCGGTGAGGACGCACGCCCACACCAGCACGAGAGCTCCAGGTATGGAGCGCAGGCCCATCGATCGGTTCAATGGTCTCGAAGTCATGGTCGCGGTGAAACTACGGGACGGGAAGGGCCGGGCGCAATCGGGTCCGGGACCGCTGGGGACCGCGGCCGACACGGCGCCATGTGCCGAATACCCTCGCCACCGCTCCAGCGATCCCGCTCTATGGCTCGCTCCCCTTTCCCCGAACGGCGCCGGGGCCCACCTTGACCCCTCTGTCGCCGGTGGATAGCTTCGCGATCGAACGATCGTACGAAGCCCTCCCCTCTACATCGGTGAGGTCGGTCTTGGACGAACGTCCGCGGTACGATGAGAAGCTCGCCCAGATTCTGAAGGAAGCGACCGTGGTCTTCGCCGAAAAGGGCTACCACCGCGCCAGCATCCGGGACATCGCCTCGGCGACGGGGGTGAGCCTATCCGGCCTGTACTACTATTTCAATAGCAAAGAGGAACTCCTCTACCTGATCCAGGTCCATTGCTTCGAGACTCTGTTGGAGCGGGCCCGGGAGCAGCTCGACCCCGAAATGCCTCCTGAAGCCCGCCTCCGGCTCCTGGTCCGCAACCACCTCCGCTTCTTCCTCAGCAACATGAGGGAGATGAAGGTCCTGTCCCACGAGGCCGACATCCTCTCGGGACGCTACCTGAGGGAGGTGGGCGCCATGAAGCGGGACTACGTGGACCTCCTGGCCGGAATCCTGGAGGAGCTCCGCCCGGATCCCAATGGCGCCGACGTGCGGATCGCCGCCCTGAGCCTCTTCGGCATGCTGAACTGGATCTATACCTGGTACCGGCCCGACCGCGACCCCGGGGCCGAAGAGCTCACGGACCAGATGCTCCACATCTTTCTCAACGGCTTCCGTTCCGGGGAGGTGGCTCGAACCGAACCGGAGATGGTAGGGGGAGAGGAGGACGAACCATCGATCTGGCGAAACCCGTGATCCTGCGGCCTCCGTAGACTGGAGGCCGCGACGGGGGCAGGGCCCAGGGGACCTTCCGGAAGGCTCCGGGGGTTCTCAGGGCCACCCAACGAGCGAGCGGGGTCCGGAGCCGGAGGGCCACGGACTCCAAAAACCATGCATCAACCCCAAAGAGGATGGACGTATGAGCGAGAAGACCCTGGTCCACTATGAGGAGAAGGACGGAGTCGCGATCATCACCCTGGATGATCCTCCGGCGAACACCTACACGCACGAGATGATGAAGCAGCTGGACGCGGCCATCATCCAGGCCCGCTTCTCCGACGGGGTCTCGGTGATCGTCCTGACCGGCGAAGGAGAAAAGTTCTTCAGCGCCGGCGCCAACATCCAGATGCTCTCCGAAGTGACCACCGAGTTCAAGTACTGCTTCTGTCTCCACGCCAACGAAACCCTCTCCCGTCTGGAGCACACGCCCAAGCTCACCATCGCCGCGCTCAACGGACACACCGTGGGCGGAGGACTGGAAATCGCCATGGCGTGCGACTACCTCATCGCCCGCAAGGACTCGGGCAAGACGGGCCTGCCGGAGGTGAACCTGGGCGTCCTCCCCGGCACCGGGGGAACGCAGAGGCTCTCCCGCCTCGTGGGGAAGTCCAGGGCTATCGAGCTCATGGTTTCCGGCGAGACCTTCAGCTTCGAGCGGGCCGAGGAGCTCGGGATCGTGAACCGGATCCTGGAGGCCAGTGACGTGGAGGACTTCCAGAACCAGGTCCTGGAGTTCGCCAAGAGCCACGCCCCGCCCAACAAGGCCTCCTTCGCGGTGGGACACATCAAGCGCTCGGTCCAGACCGGATCCCTGCTCCCGCTGGAGCAGGGCCTGGCCCTGGAGCGGGAGCTCCAGGCCCAGCTCTTCGCCAGCGAAGATGCGAAGGAGGGCCTCAGCGCCTACGTGGAGAAGAAGCAGCCCCAGTTCAAGGGGAAGTGAGCCTGGCCCCGCTCACGACTAACGGTCGCCGCTTCGATGCCCCTTCCGGGCCTCGGGGCGGCGGCCGTTCTCTTATAGGGTAGGAAACCGGAGGCCTGTCCGGACGGGCGGGCGCCCGAGGCGGCGATCCTCGACCCAAGACCTCACCGGGTCCGAGCGGAAACACCGTTGTCCGAAGGGCCCTCCCGGGAAACGTCCGTGACCGCTCTCCGGATGGGAGGGACGGCGTCCCGGGTCGACGCAAGGACCGTCCGGGTGAACACCCAGGACCGCTTCGATCCTGCAGTCCCCGTCGGTGGTGTGAAAACCAGAGGCCTGGGACGGACCCGGGCCTTCAGGCGGCCCTCGACACCTACACTCGAACGAAGGCCACCCGAGTTTTTCTCCGGTGACTGGACACGGCTGGTTTCGCCCCTTTCATTCCCGGAGCCCCCAGGCGAAGCGCCGGGCGGTAGATTTGGATGACGACGGACACACGGATACGGTGAGGAGGAGGAATGCGTGAAGCGTGGATCGTGGACGCGGTCCGGACCCCCATCGGGCGCCACGGGGGAGGACTGGCCCCCGTAAGGCCTGACGATTTAGCGGCCCGGGTCCTGGAGGCCTTGCTGGACCGGAAGGAGGTGGACCCGTCCACCGTGGACGATGTTCTCCTCGGCTGTACGAACCAGGCGGGGGAGGACAACAGGAACGTAGCTCGAATGGCCCTGCTCAGGGCCGGCCTGCCGGTCTCCGTTCCGGGCCAGACCGTGAACCGACTCTGTGGGTCGGGGCTTCAGGCCGTGGCGTCGGCCGCTCACGCCATCCGGGCCGGAGAGGGAGAGATCTTCCTGGCCGGGGGCGTAGAAAGCATGAGCCGGGCCCCGTACGTCATGCTCAAGCCGGAGCACGCCTACGCTCGGGGCCACCCCCACGTGGCGGACACCGTCCTCGGATGGCGGTTCCCCAACCCGGATTTCCCGCAGGAGTGGACCATCGGATTGGGCGCCACCGCGGAGGTGGTGGCGGAAGACCACGCCGTGACCCGTGAGGAGCAGGACAGCTTCGCCCTGGAGAGCCAACGGCGCGCGGCTCTGGCGGTGGAAGAGGGCCGGTTCCGGGACGAGATCGTCCCGGTGGAGGTCCCCCGGCGGAAGAGGGAGCCGTTGGTGGTGGATCACGACGAGCACCCGCGCCCCTCCACCACCGCGGAGGCACTCGCCAAGCTCCGGCCGGTGTTCAAGAAAGACGGCTCGGTGACGGCCGGCAACTCCTCCGGGATCAACGACGGCGCCGCCGCCCTCCTGGTCGTGGAGGCGGAACGTGCTCGGGCCCTGGGCCTCAGTCCCATGGCCCGGGTGGTGGGTTCGGCGGTGGCCGGCGTGGAACCGCACCGGATGGGCGTGGGCCCCATTCCGGCTACACGGAAGCTCCTCAAGCGAACGGGACGGGACGCCGAGGAACTGGATCTGGTGGAGCTCAACGAAGCCTTTGCCGCCCAGGCGATCCCATGCATCCGCGAGCTGGGGTTGGACCCGGAGCGGGTGAACGTAAACGGGGGAGCCATCGCCCTGGGTCACCCGGTCGGGTGTTCCGGAGCGCGGATCCTCACCACGCTCCTCCATGAGATGGTTCGACGGGAGGCCGGGCTCGGTCTCGCCACCATGTGCATCGGTGTGGGTCAGGGGATCGCCCTGGCCGTGGAAAAGGTGTGACGCCATGAAGAAAGTTGGAGTCCTGGGAGCGGGAACCATGGGCCACGGAATCGCTCAGGTCGCCGCCCAAGCCGGTTACGGTACCACCCTCTACGACGTGGACCCGGGTGTGATGGAAAAGGGTCTGGAGCAGATCCGGAAGAACCTGGAGAAGGGGGTTTCCCTGGGTAAGGTGGCTCCGGAGGCCCGGGACCGGGCGCTGGAAGCGGTTCACGGAAGCTCGGACCTGGACGAGACCGTCGCGGAAGCCGACCTGGTGGTGGAGGCCGTTCCCGAGTCCATGGACCTGAAAAGAGAGGTCTTCGGGAAGGTGGAGCAGGCCGCTCGGGATGACGCGATCCTGGCCACGAACACATCGTCCCTGAGCATCGACGCAATCGCTGCATCTCTTGGCCGACCTGAGCGCTTCCTGGGGCTCCACTTCTTCAACCCGGTCCACATCATGGCCTTGGTGGAGGTGGTTCGCGGGAAAGACACTTCGCCGGAGGTTCTGGAGCGTTCCGAGGCGTTCGTCCGGGAGATCGGGAAGGAACCCGTCGTGGTGAAGGACTCCCCGGGTTTCGCCTCCTCCCGTCTCGGAGTGGTCCTGGGACTGGAAGCCATGCGCATGGTGGAGGAGGGGGTGGCGGAGCCCGAAGCCATCGACAAGGCCCTGGAGCTGGGCTACCGGCACCCCATGGGTCCGTTGAAGCTCTCGGACCTGGTGGGCCTGGACACCCGGATGGGCATCGCCGAGTACCTCCACCGCGAGCTGGGGCAAGAACACTTCCGGCCTCCGGACATTCTCCGGAAGATGGTGGAGGAAGGGAAGCTGGGTCGTAAATCGGGAGAGGGCTTCTACCGCTGGGAGGACCAATGAACTTCGAGACGATCCTCTTGGAGAAAGACGGCCCCGTAGCCACCATTACACTGAACCGGCCCGATAAGCTCAACGCGCTCAACAGCACCGTCCGCCAAGAGGTGATGGAGGCCGTCGACCACCTGGCCGGGGACGACGGGGTCAAGGTGACGATCCTCCACGGGGCCGGAGAGAAGGCCTTCGTGGCCGGGGCCGACGTGACCGAGTTCGCGGAACGAACCCCGGCAGAGCAGAGGAAGGTCTATCAAAAGCGGCGCGTCTACGACGCCCTGGCCGAATACCCCAAGCCGATCATCGCCGCCGTACACGGATACTGTCTGGGCGGAGGTTCTGAGCTCGCCCTGGCGTGCGATCTGCGGGTAGCGGATCGAACCGCCCGGTTCGGACAGGCGGAGATCCGCCTCGGAATCATCCCGGGGGCCGGCGGCACTCAGCGGTTGGCCCGATTGGTGGGCCCCGGACAAGCACTCCGGATCGCGCTTTCCGGGGACACGGTGGATGCGGAAGAGGCCCACCGTATCGGGCTGGTGGAATTCCTGGTGGACGAAGGGAAGCACTTGGAGAAGGCTCGCGAGGTGGCCGAACGGATGGCTCGATGGAGCCCGGTGGCCCTGCGACTGGTGAAAAAGTCGGTGAAGGCCGCCCTCGAAACGCCGCTCTCGGCGGGGCTCGAG
>SKSR01000129.1 GCA_007122885.1 Gemmatimonadota bacterium | reverse complement strand
GTTCGGATCCGTCGCGCTTGCTCGATGACCCCCGGGCGCGCCGCCCCTACCGCGAACTCCCGGTAGTCGATGGAGATGGGGAAGGCCCCCGAGCGCGTATCCCGTCCCGCCTGGGCTCCGGATCGGGACGCCCCCCCCTGCTTCCAGGTGGCGGACGGTCCTACAGATTCTGCCCGGAGCCGGCGAACGGAGTCATGGAAGTTCGCTTCGTCCTCTCTCGTCTGGAACCCCACCAGGTCGAAAGCCAAAAGGGCGGCCAGAAGCTCCTGGTGCTCGGGAAGCCGGGACAGGATATCGGGGCGTGGAAAAGGGGTGTGGAGGAAGAAGGCGAGTCGGTTGTCGGCCCCGAGTGACCGAAGCTCCCGTCCCACGAGCATGAGATGGTAGTCATGGACCCACGTGAGCGCTCGGCCCGTGCTGCCTTCCATGAGAGTGCGCGCGAATCGGTGGTTCACCCTTCGGTAGACCTCCCACTGCCCTTTCTCCGGAGCGCATAGATCGGGAAGACCGTGCAGGAGCGGCCAGAGGCACGAGTTGGCGAAGCCCAGGTAATGGTCCCTGTGTTCGGTCTCGCTCATGGGGACGGCGCGGATCCGGTACTTCCAGTCCGTGCCCCGCTCGTGTAGGGCGGCGGAGACTGTGGGGTGATCGGCGTCCGTGATGCCCGGCCACCCTACCCAGGTTCCTCCGGAGCGGGCGAGGACCGGGGATAGCGCCGTCACGAGTCCGCCACTGGCAGGCTCGGCGGTGAATTTTCCGTCTTCACAGGGCCGAAGGACCACCGGGAGGCGGTTGGAGGCTATCAAAAGGGGACCTAAGTCGGGTCGCTGCGGACCCCAACGGACCGTCCGGGGGCTTGCGGAAGGAGCTGGGAGCGGTCTGCGCCTGAGCTGCCGCTTCCGTTCTCGGGGTCCGGTTCCTGCGGGACTCTTCCGTTCGTAGCGGCTCATGGTGGGCGGCTCCTTCCGCTGGCTCGTCTCTTGGGCGCTTCCTTCAATGCAGACGGCATGCCACGAGCGCCCGGTCCTTTCCCTGTGAGATGCCGGACCCGGAAAGCCGGCCCCGTTGGCGGGGAAAGTCGCCCTGCGATGGTGGCTCGCTGCGGTAGCGGATGGGAGGTTGGTCGGGATCCGGGCTGGGGTGCTCCGTCCCGGCCGGAACGGCCCGCTGGGGACAGGTTGTCGAACCGGAGCCGAGGGGGGGTGGGGCCGGTGAGCCGGGGGTGGGTAGCGAGGGGCCGCCGTCGGCACGATGTGTGCAACCCGTTTTCCTCCCGCCATGGCCCGGCGGACGCGCGGTGCAGATCCGGCCCTCCGCCGGGGGAGCACGGGCGTAGAGGTCGAAATTGGAAACGAGAGGGAGGCCGAGCGATGAGGAGTCGTACCGATCCGGACCACCCGACTCCGGATGCCCGAGTGTTCCAGGACCGAACCGAATGGCCCTGGACGGAATCCCTCGGGGGAGCCCGGCCGGACCGACGGGAGCGATTGAGGGTGAAGTGGATCCTGTTCGATTCGGTTCGGGAACGATGCCACGAATTGGGCCTGAGGGAAGGAGAGGAGGTTCGCTGCCGGGAGCGGAGCGCCGACCGGGTGGTGGTGGAGTTGCCCGATCGCGCCATCCGAAGGCTGGAGCTCCCCTTCGCCTGGTTCGTACAGGTGGAGCCCGTGGGTGAGGAGCGTCCGGCGGACACGGGAGGATCTCCCGGGGAGCGGAGTACTCCGCCCCGGGACTGAAACGGCGGCCCCGTCGGAGGCCGAAAACAAGGGTGGTCGTTCGGGTCACCTCTCGGTGAAGGGGTTCCGGTACGACTCCAAGGCCCGGATGTAGTTGGCCCGTTCGAAGGCGCCGGGATTCGGGGCTCCTTCCCGCCGCAGGACCCCGCGCATCTCGGACACGGACGAGTATCCCCTTCCGGCCATCCACTCGGCCAGCTCCCGGCGGATCGTCCGGAGGTGCTCGGGCCCGTGGCGGAGGAGGGCCGATGTGGTCATAACCACGTCGGCTCCAGCCAGGATGTACTTGGCGGCCTCCCTCCCGCCTTCCACGCCGGTACTCGCGGCCAGGGCGGTCTCGCCCAGCCGCTCCCGAAGAAGGGCGATCCAGAGGAGTGGAAGTCGAATCTCCACCGCTGTGCTCAGTTCAAGGTCGGGTCGGACCTCCAGGGCCTCGAGATCGAAGTCGGGCTGGTAGAAGCGATTGAAAAGCACGAGTCCGTCGCCCCCGGCCTGGGCGATCCGGTGGGCCATTTCGCCTGGAGAGGAGAAGTACGGCGGAAGCTTGACCGCCACTGGGATGGAGGTCACCCCCCGAACCTTCCGAACCACCTCTTCGTATCGGCGTTCCACATCTCTTCCCGTCTCCGCCGGGTCCGAGGGGATGTGAAAGATGTTGAGCTCCAGTGCCGATGCTCCGGCCTCTTCCATGGATCGCGCATACTCCGTCCAACCGGAGGGGGTGACTCCGTTGAGGCTGGCGATCACCGGAACGGCCACCGCCTCCCGAGCCCGACGGACCAGCTCCAGATAGGCGTCGGGCCCCACCCGGTATTCCTCCACGGCGGGGAAGTACGACAGGGCCTCCCCGAAGCTTTCCGTGCCCACCTGGGTCAGGTGGTTCAAGGCAGCGCTCTCGTGCCGGAGTTGCTCCTCGAACAGGGAGAAGAGCACCACCGCCGACGCTCCTCCGTCTTCCAGGCGACGCACCCCGTCCAGGGTCTTGGACAGGGGGGAAGCGGAAGCCACCAGGGGATGCTCCAGCTCCAGCCCCAGATACTGGGTCGCCAGCTCTACCGTCATCCGTGGATCTCCGTGGCCAGTTCCTCGTAAAGTCTCCACCTGCGGTCCACCCCCTCCTGGGCCTCCAGCATGACGGACTCGGCGGCGTCGGGCGCCGTCTGGCGCAGGAGCCTGTAGCGTAGCTCCCGGTCGGTGAAGTCCGAGAGGGGTCGATTGGGGCGGGGCGAATCCAGAATGAAGGGGCTCTCGCCGGTGCCCTTGAGGGCCGGGTTGTACCGCATGAGGGGCCAGTAGCCCGTCCCCACGGCCCGGGTCTGCTGCTCCAGGCCTTCCCGCATGTCGATGCCGTGGGCGATGCACGGGCTGTACGCCAGGATCAGCGAGGGTCCGGGGTGATCCTCCGCCTCCCGGAAGGAGCTCAGGGTGTGCTGCGGGTTGGCACCGAAGGCCACCCGTGCCACGTAGACGTTCCCGTACGAAACGGCCTGGAGGAAGAGGTCCTTCTTCCCCAGCCGTTTGCCTGCATAGGCGAACTTGGCCACGGCTCCCAGGGGTGTGGCCTTGGAGGATTGGCCTCCCGTGTTGGAATAGACCTCCGTGTCCAGGACCAAAACGTTCACGTCCCGGCCCAGCGAGAGGACGTGATCGAGTCCCCCGGACCCGATGTCGTAGGCCCAACCGTCTCCCCCTACGATCCAGGTGCTTCGGCGGACAAGGTGATCCACCACCGATTCCAGTCGCCGAACGTGAACCCCGTCCAGGGACGCCAGGGCCTTCTGAAGCGCTTGCACTCTGGCACGTTGATCCCGGAGGTCCCCTTCCGTCCGTTGGGGTGCCTCCAGAACCTCTCGGGCCAGACCCGGATCGGGGAGTCTTTGAGCCACCGCGGACAAGAGTCGTTTCGCTTCATCCGACAGCCGATCGGCGGCGATCCGCATGCCCGCCCCGAATTCCGCGTTGTCTTCGAAGAGGGAATTGGACCACGCGGGTCCCCGCCCCTCGGCATTCGAGCTCCAAGGGGTGGTGGGAAGATTCCCGCCGTAGATGGACGAACAGCCGGTGGCGTTGGCGATGAGGCTTCGGTCGCCGAAGAGCTGGGACAGGAGCTTGAGATAGGGCGTCTCCCCACACCCGGCGCAGGCTCCGGAAAACTCGAACAGGGGCTCCAGGAACTGGGTGCCCCTCACCGTGCCGAAGTCCACCCGGCTCCGGTCGTTCCAAGGGAGGGTTTCGAAGAAGCGCTCATTCTCTCGCTCCCGCTCCAGAAGCCCCTCTTTCTCCACCATGTTGATGGCCTTCCGGCGAGGTTCGGTCAGGTGCCGGGCGGGACACGCCTCCACACATAGAGTGCATCCCGTGCAGTCCTCCACATAGACCTGCAGGGTGTAGCGGGTCTCCGGAAATCCCCGAATCCCGATCGGGGCCGATGGGAAGCCCCGCGGCGCGTCCCCCAGTTCCCCCTCGGGGTAGGCCTTGGCCCGGATCACCCCGTGGGGGCAAACGAATGCACAGACGCCGCACTGGATGCAGACCTCCGGGTCCCACTCGGGAACGTGATCGGAGATATTCCGCTTCTCCCACCGGGCCGTGCCCACGGGGAAGGTCCCGTCGGCCGGCAAGCGGCTCACAGGTAGACCGTCTCCCTTTCCGGCCATGATCGGCGCGGTCACCTTCCGAACGAATTCCGGGGCAGAGGGTGGGACCACCGGCAGGGGTGTCCGGCCCGTGAGCTTCCCGGGAATCTCCACTCGGTGGAGTCGTTCGAGGGTCCGGTCCACGGCCTGAAAATTCCGGCGCACCACCTCCTCCCCCTTGCTCCCGTAGGCCTCCTGGATCTCCTCCCGGACCCGCTCCAGGGCCTCCTCCCGGGGAAGGATCCCCGAGATGGCGAAGAAACCGGTCTGCATGACCGTGTTGATCCGCCCTCCCAGGCCCGCTTCCCGGGCTACGGAATGGGCATCCACCACCCAGAGCTCGATGTCCTTCTCGAGAATGGTTTCCTGGACATCTCGTGGAAGCTCATCCCACACATGATCGGGTCCGTACGGAGCGTTCAGGAGAAAGGTGGCGTCCGACCGGGCCGTCTCCAGGACATCCAAGCTCCCCAAAAACTGGAATTGGTGACATCCCACGAAATCCGCCGAGCGGACCAGGTAGGCCGAACGGAGGGGGCGGGGGCCGAACCGAAGGTGGCTCACCGTCCGGGAGCCTGCCTTCTTGGAGTCGAACACGAAATACCCTTGAGGATGGATGGCGGGGTCCCGGCCCAGGATCTCGATCGTGCTCCGGTTGGCGCCCACGGTCCCGTCGGCCCCCAGTCCGTAGAACACCGCCTGGAAAACATCCTCCCCTTCGGTATCGAAGCTCGTGTCCCAGGGAAGGGATGTGTCCGTGACATCGTCGACGATCCCGACGGTGAATCCGTTCCTCGGGCGCTCTTCCCGGAGTTCGTCCAGCACCCCCTTGGCCATGGCCGGAGTGAACTCCTTGGACGAGAGCCCGTAGCGACCTCCTACCACTCGGGGAGGAGGCTTCTCCTCGGTCCCCTCCGGGAAGAGGGCCGCTCGCACGTCCAGGTGGAGGGGATCCGCCGGAGCTCCCGGCTCCTTCGTTCGATCCAAGACGGCCACGGCCCGGGTGGAATCCGGAAGCGCTTGCAGGAAGTGGCTCTCCGAGAAGGGACGGTACAGCCGGACCTGGAGCACCCCCACCTTCTCCCCCTGGCGCGTCAGGTGCTCCACGACCTCCCGGGCCACATCGGCGGCCGACCCCATGAGGACGAGGACGCGCTCCGCGTCCGGAGCGCCGAAATAGTCGTAGGGCCGGTAGACGCGGCCCGTAATCTCACCGAAACGCTTCATGGTTCGCACCAGCGCCTCGGGTACGGAGCGGTGAAAGGGGTTCGACGCCTCCCGGGCCTGGAAGAAGACATCGGGGTTCTGGGCCGTTCCCCGGATGACCGGCCGGTTCGGGTTCAGGGCCCGCTGGCGATGATGCAGAATGAGGTTCTCGTCCAGAAGGCGCCGGAGCTCGTCGTCGGAAAGGACGGCGATCCGGGTCACTTCGTGGGAAGTCCGGAAGCCGTCGAAGAAGTGAAGGAAGGGGACTCGGGTTTCCAGAGTGACGGAGTGGGCCACTGCGGCCATGTCCTGGGCCTCCTGCACCGAGCCTGAGGCGAGGAGTGCGAAACCGGTCCCCCGGACGGCCATGACGTCCGAGTGATCGCCGAAGATGGACAGAGCGTGGGTGGCCACGGACCGGGCCGCAACGTGGAAAACGGCAGGGGTTAGCTCCCCGGCGATCTTGTACATGTTCGGGATCATCAGGAGCAGCCCCTGCGAGGCCGTGAAGGTAGTGGTGAGGGCTCCGGCTTGAAGGGCTCCGTGCACCGCCCCGGCGGCTCCTCCCTCGCTCTGCATCTCCACCACCTCCGGAACCGTTCCCCAGAGGTTGGGCTTCCCTTCGGCCGCCCACTGGTCCGCCAGCTCGGCCATGGGCGACGAGGGGGTGATGGGGTAGATGGCGCAGGCTTCGCTGGCCCGATAGGCCACGGAGGCACACGCCTGGTTTCCGTCCATGATGCCGGTCACGGGTGCCGTTTCGCCGGTCATCCCTCCACCTCCGGGATCATGGAGATGGCGGCGCAGGGACACTGCTGGAAGCAGATCGCGCATCCGGTGCATCGGTCGTAATCGAATCGGTAGCGCCGCCCAGGCCCCAGCTTGATGATGGCATCCTCAGGACATGCCGCGTAGCAGCCGTCGCACTCGAAGCAGTTTCCGCACGAAAGGCACCGCTTCGACTCCCAAACGGCCTCGGCTTCGCTCAAGGGACCCACGACCTCACCGAACGAGGACGTCCGTTCACGGAGTTCCAGGCGTGGCTGAGGGCGTCGGGCTGCGTCCGTGAAGAACCAGAGGTTGAGCTTTTCGAAGCTTGCGAGCTCGGGTGGACTCCCCGGGCGGTACTGTGTCCCTCGGAGGTAGGCGTCCATGTGGTGGGCCGCCCGTTTCCCGTGTCCCACGGCCACCGTCACCGTCCGTTCGTCCGGGACCATGTCCCCTCCCGCGAAAACCCCCGGATGGCCGGTCATGAGATCGCTCCCCACCACGACCGTTCCGTCATCCTCGCGCTCCACTCCCTCCAGGGTATCCATGAAGGCCGTATCGGTCTCCTGACCCAGGGCGAGGATCAGGTCGTCCGCCTCCAGGGTTTCCGTTCCCCCAGTGGGGTGGGGGCGGCCCTCGTCGTCCAGCACGAGCGCC
>SKSR01000140.1 GCA_007122885.1 Gemmatimonadota bacterium | reverse complement strand
GCGCCGTGGGAGAGGAGACCGACCTTCAAGAGCTCTTGGGTGGCGAGTGACCTCGAGGTAGCCCCTGGGGCGCGGCTCACCCGGATCGACGATCGGTATGGCCGAGGAGGCATTGGACGTGGGGGACACGGAGACGATGGGCGAGCGGGAGCTTTCCGGGGAGGTGGCCCTGGTCACCGGCGGATCCAGGGGAATCGGACTGGCGGTCGGCAAGGCTCTGGCCCGGGCAGGAGCCCGAGTGGCCCTGGCGGCCCGGAACGAGGAGGGAGCTATGGAAGCCGCCGCCTCGCTTCCGGGGGAAGGCCATCTGGGCCTTCGGTGCGACGTGGGGAACGGCTCGGAGGTGAAGGATGCCGTTTCCCGGATTGAAGAGAGCCTTGGAGGGGTATCCATCCTGGTGAACAACGCCGGCATCGCCCGGGACAACATCCTTCTCCGTCTCAAGGACGAGGACTGGGACGAGGTTATGGATGTGAACCTGAAGGGGGCCTTTCTGACCACCCGGGCCGTGGCCCGGGGGATGATGAAGCGCAGAGCTGGAGTGATCGTGAACGTGACCTCGGTGGTGGGCCTCATGGGGAACCCTGGGCAATCAAACTACGCGGCGTCCAAGGCGGGCCTGGTGGGATTCACAAAGAGCGTGGCTCGGGAGCTCGCTTCCCGGGGTGTTCGTGTGAACGCTGTGGCCCCCGGATTCATCGAGACGGACATGACGGAGGCTCTGGACGAGGGCCAGGTCGAAACCCTCCAGGGGCGAATCCCTTTGGGCCGTTTCGGCCGGACCGAGGACGTAGCCGAGCTCGTCGGGTTTCTCGTGGGACCCGGCGCAAGCTACATTACCGGCCAAGTGATCGCCGTGGACGGCGGAATGGCCATGTGACCCTCCCTCGGGGGCGTTTCTCGGACGAGAAGCCCTCGGTGGCAGGACCCTCATCTTCAAACTCGAGAGGAAGAGCATGTCGGAGAAGATCGAAGATCGTGTGCGGGAGATCATCGTGAACGAACTGGGCGTGGAAGCGGAGAAGGTGACTCCGGACGCATCGTTCGTGGAGGATCTGGGCGCCGACTCGCTGGACACCGTGGAGCTCGTCATGGCCTTCGAAGAGGAGTTCGGCGTGGACATCCCGGATGAGGACGCGGAGCAGATGCGGACCGTCGGAGAGGCCGTGGAATACCTCAAAAAGGGAGCGGGGTCCTGATTCCCTCGGGGGTCACCGACCACCCGGATCACGCGAACGCCTGACGAGGACGGCGAGGCATGTCGAAAGGGCGACAGGACATGGAGGGCCGGAGGGTGGTGGTCACCGGGGTTGGACTCGTCTCCCCGGTGGGGCACACGGTGGACGAGTCCTGGGCGGCCCTTCTGGCCGGGGAGTCGGGAGGAGGCGAGATCACGCACTTCGAACCCACTGAGGATTTCGCCACCCGGATCGCGTGCGAGGTGAAGGACTTCGACCCCTCCGGCGTCATCGCCCCCAAGGAGGCCCGTCGCTACGATCGATTCGTCCAGTTCGCCCTGGTGGCCGCCCAGGAAGCCATGGATTCAGCCGGGCTCGAGGGGCCTCCCCCGGGAGTCGCCGCCGAGCGCTTCGGCGTCATTTTCGGCACCGGGATCGGAGGCATCGCCACCTTCGAGGAACAGTGCAAGGTTCTCCTGGATCGTGGACCGAAGCGGGTGAGCCCCTTCTTCGTCCCCATGTTCATTCCGGATATCGCTCCCGGGCTCATATCCATCCGCTTCGGAGCCAGGGGAGCGAACTACACCACCGTCTCCGCGTGCGCTTCCAGCGCTCACGCCATCGGAGAGGCGACACGGTCCATCCAGAGAGGGGATACGGACGTGGTGCTCGCCGGGGGAAGCGAGGCGACGATCACCGAGCTCACCGTGGCCGGTTTCTCGTCCATGAAGGCCATGTCCACCCGCAACGATGAGCCGGCCGAGGCCAGCCGACCCTTCGACGCTACCCGGGACGGCTTCGTCATGGGAGAAGGGGGGGGAGCCCTCGTCCTGGAAGCGTTGGAGACGGCCGAGGCCCGAGGAGCGAACATCCTGGCCGAGATCCGGGGCTACGGCCTCTCGGCCGACGCCTACCACATAACCGCGCCGGACCCCGAGGGGACGGGGGCCCAATACGCCATGAGGATGGCGCTGGATGACGGGGATATCGATGTGAGTGAGGTAGACTACCTGAATGCCCACGGCACCTCCACTCCCCACAACGACCGGACGGAGACGGCGGCGGTCCGGGCCGTGCTGGGCGACCGGGCGGAGGACGTGGTGGTGGGATCCACCAAGTCCATGACCGGCCATCTACTGGGGGCCGCGGGAGCGCTCGAGGGGATCGTCTGCGTTCTCGCGTGCAGGGATGGCAGGATTCCCCCAACAATCAACCTGAAGAACCCGGATCCGGAGTGCGACCTGGACTACGCGCCCGAGGGGGCCCGGGAACGCCCCGTCCGCGTGGCGCTGACGAACTCCTTCGGATTTGGAGGGCACAACGTCTGCCTGGCGATCGGGCGGTGGGACTGAAGGGAGTCGGAAGGGATCGAGATGGGATAAGCCCGTGAGAGTGGGGCTGGGCTACGACTCCCATCGCTACGATCGCACTCGCACGTTGGTGCTGGCCGGCACCAGCATTCCCGACGCACCCGGTCTCCATGGATTCTCGGACGGCGATGCGGTGGCCCACGCCGTCACCGACGCCATCCTCGGAGCGGCCGCGGCTGGAGACATCGGCTTCCACTTCCCCCCCGGGGACGAGGAGTGGAGAAACGCCGATTCCATGGAGCTCCTGCGCAGGGCGGTGGCACTGATTCGGGAAAGAGGATACAAGGTCGTCAACGGCGATGTGGTGGTGGTGACGGAGGAGGTCAAGATCGGGCCCATTTCCCGGAAGATGGCCCGGAACCTTGCCGAAGTCCTGGAGGTGGAGCCGGACGCGGTCTCCATCAAGGGCAAGACCAATGAGGGGATGGGATGGGTGGGTGCGGGTGAGGGCCTGGCCGTACAGGCCGTGGTCCTCCTTTCGGGCCCGTAGGGCGGTGCAGGGCCGTTGAGCCCACCACTTTCCGGAGGCCTTTCCGGATGGACCCCAGGGGCGTCTTCCGCCTGGAGCTGTTCCAGGACTATCTGCATTTCGAGCGCGGGCTCTCGGAGCGGACCGTATCGGCGTACCTGGGCGACGTAGGCCGCCTCGTCGAGTTCCTGGACGATAGCGGATGTGTCGACCCGGGAAAGGTCGATCATCGCGACCTCCGGAACTACGTCTTTCGCCTGAAGGATTCGGGGCTGGCACCCACCACGATCCGCAGAGCCCTTTCCTCGATCCGGGCGTATTTCGCCTTTCTGGTGGCGGAAGGGGTGGTACGGGAGGACCCGGCGGACCGACTCGACCCTCCTCAGGTCTGGCGCCGGCTGCCGGGGGTGTTGGGCAAGGACGAGGTGTTGCGCCTACTGGAAGCGCCGGACCCGGGGCGTCCCATGTATTGGAGGGACCGGGCGATCCTGGAGCTCCTCTACGCCACGGGGGTCAGGGTCTCGGAGCTCACCGGGCTGACCGTGCCGCAGCTTCACCTGGAGGAGGGGGTCTGTCTGGTTCACGGAAAGGGAGGGCGAGAACGCCTGGTACCGTTCGGAGACCCGGCCCGGCAAGCCCTGAGGAGGAATCTGGACCAGGTTCGACCAGGACTGGACCGGGGCCAAGGAGAAGGCCGGGTGTTCCTGAACCGATGGGGCAAGCCTATGAGCCGTGTCTCCGTATGGAACCTGGTCAAAGACGCGGCAAAGCGGGGCGGTGTGAAAAAGTCCGTATCCCCTCACACCCTTCGCCACACTTTCGCCACCCATCTGCTGGAGGGGGGGGCCGACCTGGCTGCGGTGCAGGAGCTACTGGGCCATGCGGACATCTCCACCACCCAGATCTACACGCACCTGGACCGAAACTACGTGCAGTCCATCCACCGGCGCTTCCATCCTCGGGCCTGAACCGGGGACCGGGAGCCCCGATCCAGCGGCGGGTCCGCTCCAGGCAAGTGCGGTCCCTCGAATCTGCGGTCGCCATCTGCGCGAACCGCACGGGAAGGTGGTTGTCCGGTCAGCGATGCCGGGAGCCTTCCTGCGCCTCCTCTCGCTCGGCCACATAGGCGAAAAGGTCCGTCGGATTCTCGGCCTCCGATAGGAGCTCGACGGCCTTGGCCAGGACGGAGTCCCGCTCGGCCCGAACTTCCAGGGAGCGCCCTTCCTGATCCAGTCTCTGGAAAAAGGCTACCCGGAGCTGCCACAGCAGATAGTCCTTCACACCCGAGTCATCCAGAAGCTCTAGATCCACCCCGCTCGACTCCAGCTCAGCTACGAGCTCCTGAAGAACGTCGGGACCGATGTCCGCAGGACCTTCGCCGGAGCGGGCTCTCTGGGCCGCGTCGAAGGCGGTTTCGTGGATGCGGAGGGTCAACGGGACTTCGGCTCGAGCCACCGCCTCCATGAACTCGCGTTCGTTCGCCGACAGGGTGTCGGCCGCAATGTCCATATCGGGAAAGACGCCGCCTCCTCCCCTCAGCGTCCGTCCGCCCACCGAGCGGTAGTCCTCGGTAGGCTCACCTTGTCCCTCCAAGGCTTCGCCGTCGGCGTCCCGGGGCCGATTCAAGGACCGACCCTGAGGTGTGTACCACTCTCCGGTGGTGAGTCGAATCAGGCGATCGCCGGGAAGTGGCAGGACCGTCTGCACCACGCCCTTGCCGAACGTCCGCTCTCCCAGAACGAGGGCCCGATCGTGGTCCTGGAGCGCACCGGCGATGATTTCAGCGGCCGACGCCGTGTAGCGGTCCACCAACACGATGATGGGCTTTTCTGGGATCCGGGGATCGCCGCGGGCATGTCCGGCGTCCTCACGGGTGCCTCCCGCCTCCCCCGGAGTGCGACTCTTGGTATTCACCAGCACGGATCCCCGCTCCAGGAAGAGGTCGGCCAGGGAGAGGGATTCGTCCAGATACCCGCCCGGATTCCTCCGGAGGTCCAGGATGAGCCCCCGGGCTCCGTCCAGCTCCGTGAGGACCGAGTCCACCTCCGCCGCCGCGTCCCGGGCAATCCGGTCCACGAAGACGTACCCGAGATCATCGAAGACCCGATCAGCGGTCACCGCGGGGACGTGCACCTCATCTCGTTCGATCTCCAGTGTCATCGGCTCGGAGAGTCCATCCCGTTCCACGGTGATCTCGACCGTGGTGCCCACCTCTCCCCGGATCTGGGAGGAGGCCTGGCTTACGCTCCACCCCTCGGCGGACTCGTCCCCCACCCCCACGATCCGATCTCCCACCTGAAGTCCCGCCTGCTCCGCCGGCGTGTCCCGGAACACCGCGGTGACCGTCACCGCATTGTTGAGTTCCTGGATGGTGATGCCCACCCCGGCGTAATCGCCGGTGCTGTCCTCCTGGAACTGGGCCACCTCCTCCGGATCCAGGACCGTGGCGTAGGGATCGTCCAGCTCCTTGACGAGCCCTTCGATGGCCTTTTCCCAGAGAACCGAATCGGCCATGGAATCGAGGCTATAATCCCGGATCGCCTCGAAGGTCCTTTGGAAGATTTCGGCCTCGACGCGTTCCGTATCATTGGCAGCGGAACCATCGCTGGGCCAGGGCTGCTGCTGGGCCCCCAACACCGCAGGGCCGGTGAGGAAAAGTGCGGCTACCAGAGGAAGGATTGTCTTGCGCATGGCTCATCCAAGCACGCTGTGGGATGGCGCTCCGACGGGAGCATCGGCCAGTGGAACGGCGTCTTTAGATTCGTCTAACCCCCGCGGAGTCCGCACCGTTCCCCGATGCATTCCCTTACGATGATCTCAGCCCGGGAGGTGAAGCACAAGGCGCTCGGGGGACCCGACGAGGGGTCCGGGGCGCTTCCGGGGCTCCCGGGAGGGTGACGCCGCACTCCGCGGCTGGTTAGGATTTCGGAGGAGGGCTCGGGGGTGGCCCGGGCCGAACTGCCACCCGGATCCGGAAGCGCCGGTGCCGAGGGACCTTTTCTTTCACGGCACATAACCGGAGTTCTTTCGGGCCGTGCGGGACCACGGGCGGGTCGAACCTCGGGGGAATCAGGGCTGAACCATGCTTCGTAAGGTGCTCGTCATCGACAACTACGACTCCTTCACCTGGAACCTGGTGCAGGCCCTCGGGAAGCTGGGAGCCCAGCCCATCGTCATCCGAAATGACGAAGCCCGAGCGGACCAATTGGAAGATCGTGCTCCCGACGGCGTCGTGGTGTCCCCGGGGCCGTGCACTCCGGCGGAGGCCGGCATCAGCGTGGAAGCCATCCGGATCATGAGCGCAAAGGTGCCCATCCTGGGGGTCTGCCTGGGCCACCAGGCGGTGGCCGAGGCCTTCGGCGGCAGGACGGTGCGCGCCCGCAGGGTGATGCACGGGAAGGTGGCCGCCATTCGACACTCGGGGGAGGGGCTCTTCCAAGGGCTACCCGATCCGCTGGCGGTGGCCCGTTACCATTCCCTCGTCACGGACCCGAAGGCGCTCCCCGATTCGCTGGACGTGACCGCCTGGGTAGAGCCGGAAGGCGGCGACTCGGGGGCGCCGGAAATCCACGGTGTCCGGCACCGGCGCCTTCCCGTCTGGGGCGTCCAATTCCACCCGGAGTCCCTCTTCTCGCAGGGGGGGGAGGCCCTTCTACGAAACTTCCTCCACTTGGCCTGACTTGGACTCGGCAGGGGCTCACCACGGCCCGGACCGCCCGGGTCCGGTCACGCACCCTCAACGAGCCCGGATCTCCACGGGGGGAGGCGAACGCCCCCGGCAGGACGGAGGGAGGTAGGGAGCCGAGTACCGCTGTGTGGGAAAAATTTCCCCGGCCTCGCCTGGATCGGGAGTCCTGCCCCCGGGCCACGCTCCAGAAAACGCCCAAGCCCCACGCGGACATTCCTCTGGAGCGCGCTACGGTACGACCCTTGCATTCACCGCGGGCCGGGAGAAGGGAACACGGACCGGACAAGGGAGGCAACGTCCATGGAAAGGGTCAGG
>SKSR01000016.1 GCA_007122885.1 Gemmatimonadota bacterium | reverse complement strand
TGGACGGGCGAGAAGAGGAGGCGATCGAATCGGATCCTCCCCCGCGCCTTGTCGTACTCGTACTTGTTTCGGCTCCCTTTGGGAACCTCGATCATGACGGGAAGGACCATCCGGGCTTTCTGCTCTTCCATGGTCTATGGCCTCCAGGAGCTCGAATCCGTGTTCGCGAATCATCCCGACGAAGGCGTCGGCCACCCCAAGTACCATGGCCCCTTCGCCCGGGTCCGGGTACGGACGAACCATACATCACCAAGAGCGACGAGCACAGACGGACGACAGGGAGGTAGAGTTTGTCGGGTTCAGATGGGATGAAGGAGAAGGACGACCTGCGACGGATCCTGAACCGGATCGACGGTCGAGGCTACAAGGCGTACAAGGACATTCGAGGCCGATGGGCCTTTCCTGACTTCGCCCTCATCATCGATCATGTCCAGGGGGACCCCTTCGCGGCTCCGAGCCGACTCCGGGCCGTAGTTCCGTCCGGGGTCACCGGCCTTCCTCGGAGGGTCAGCGCCCCCGAGCCCCGTGCGGTGGGGGTGGCCTGCCTCCTGGCCCGCCGTTTTCGGCGTGAAGCCGACCGACTGGGCAAGAGCCGAGGGAGCGGCAAGAGCGGACGGATCGGGATCGCGGCCCCGGGGCAGGAGGTGTTGGAGCAGACCGCGGTCCGTGTGGAGGAGGACGGCGCCGTGGAGGTCCGCTTCACGGCGGGCCTTCCGGCCCGCGGACGGAAGGTCATGGGACGACAGGCGGAGGAGCTCCTCTGCGAAACGGTCCCGGAAGTCGTGGCCACCAGCGTCTTCGCATCGGCCTACGACGAGGAGGAGTTGGTCCGGCACGCCCTGGTGAACGAGGACGCCGAAGCCCTCCGGGCATCGCTGGAGCCATTGGGGCTCGTGGCCTTCGTGGCGGACGGCTCCGTCCTGCCCCGGAGAACCGGTGTGGACGATCGCCCCCTGGAGGGCCCGCAGGTGGTCCCTTTCGAATCCCCCGACCCTCTTCGGGTGGAGGTGGAGCTCCCCAACGCGGGGGTCGTGACCGGAATGGGCATTCCCCGAGGGATCACCCTGGTGGTAGGGGGGGGCTATCACGGAAAGAGCACTCTCCTTCGGGGGGTGGAGCAAGGGGTCTACAACCACCGGCCCGGGGACGGCCGGGAGCAGGTGGTGAGCGACCCGGCCGCCGTGAAGATTCGAGCCGAGGACGGCCGCGCAGTGACGGGAGTGGACATCTCGCCCTTCATCGGAGATCTCCCCGGAGGGGTGAGCACCCGGGATTTTTCCACCGAAAACGCGTCTGGATCCACCAGCCAGGCGGCGGGCACGATGGAGGCGGTGGAAGCGGGCGCCCGGGTCCTTTTGGTGGATGAGGACACGGCGGCCACCAACTTCATGATCCGGGACCGGAGGATGCAGGCCCTGGTCCCCAGGGAGCGGGAGCCGATCACACCCTTCATCGACCGGATCCGGGAGCTTCACCGAGAGCACGGCGTCAGCTCCATCCTGGTCCTGGGGGGCAGCGGCGACTACCTGGACGTGGCCGACACAGTTCTGGCCATGACGGACTACACGCCCTCCGACGTGACGGAGACGGCCCAAACCGTGGCCCGGGACTTTCCCACGGGCCGGGTCGCCGAGACGCCGGGGCCCGTAGGGAGCCCTCCCCGCAGGATCCCGGCGGCCCGGTCGGTGGATCCGAGCAAGGGAAAGCGGAGTGTGAACGTGAAGGTGCGGGACGAGGACGGGATCCTCTTCGGAGCCGAGGAGATCGACCTGCAGGCCGTGGACCAGATCGTCTCCCGGCCCCAGCTCAGGGCGGTGAGCGAGGCGCTGGTCCTGGCCCGCCGCCGCTTCATGGACGGAAAGGCGTCCATACCCGAGATTCTCGACAGGGTCATGGAGGCCCTGGACCGGGAGGGACTCGACGTCCTCTCGGACCGGAAGCCCGGGGACCTGGCTCGCTTCAGGCGGCACGAGCTCGCGGCCGCCCTGAATCGACTCCGGGCCCTGGAGATCCGATCGGACTGACGCGGGAGGGCGGGATGGACGCAAAGATCCGGAGAACCGAGTCGCTGACCGAGGAGGCGGTGGGTGCCGGAGAGGGCACCCGGAAGCAGGACCTGACCGGCCGGGGAGAGGGAGCGGGTTTCCACATGCGGCGCTTCGTCATGGAGCCCGGGGGCGGCATGCCCCGCCACACGAACCGGGTGGAGCACCAGCAATACGTGCTTCGGGGAAGGGCCACCATCGGGATCGGTGACGAGACTGTGACCGTCGAGGAAGGAACGGTGCTTCACATCCCGGCCGG
The DNA here is from genome assembly GCA_007122885.1 of Gemmatimonadota bacterium. Classification (GTDB taxonomy): domain Bacteria; phylum Gemmatimonadota; class Gemmatimonadetes; order Longimicrobiales; family Gaopeijiaceae; genus SKSR01. The sequence continues at coordinate 4,732 of SKSR01000016.1, read as the reverse complement.
CGTGCCCCATTGGTACCGGGCCGAAGAAGGCGAGCCCTTCGAGTTTCTGTGCGTGGTCCCGGACGACGAGGACCGTATCGAGATCCTGGACGACGGCGACGATTGACCGACCCCGTGGCCCTCCCACTGGAGGGCCATCCCCTGACGGAGGCCCACTTCGTGGAGCGGCCGAACCGGTTCCTCGTCCGGGCCCGCCTGGGAGGGACCTCGGCGACCGGTACCTTGGAAGCGGAGCCGCAGGCCGGCCCGGACCCGGGTCAACCTTCCGGGACGGTGGTCTCCGCCCACCTCCCCGACCCGGGGCGACTGAAGGAGCTTCTCGTCCCCGGGCGCCGGCTCTTCCTCCGGGCCGTGGACGATCCCCGCCGGAAGACGCGCTGGAGTGTGGTCCTAGCCCAGACCCCTGACGGGGAGGACTTGGTCTCGGTGGACACGAGCCTCCCGAACCGGCTCATCCAACGAGCGCTGGAAGCTTCGGCTCTCCCGGAGCTCTCCAGGTGGTCCCTGGAGCGAAGTGAGGTCCGGGTCGGTCGATCCCGTTTCGACTTCCTGCTGTCCGGCCCCACGAGCCTCGTCCTGGAGGTGAAGAGCGTCACGCTGGTGGAGGACGGAGTGGGGCTTTTTCCGGATGCGGTCACCGACCGGGGGCGCCGACACGTGGAGGAGTTGGAGGATCTGGCCCGGGAGGCGGGCCGGGACGCGGCAATCCTTTTCGTCCTGCAACGACGCGACGCAGGCCGGATCCGGGCCGCCCCCTCCATCGATCCGGCGTTCGCCCAGGCCCTGCAGAGTGCCCGGAAGGCCGGGGTCCGAGTCCTGGGCCGACGCTGCCGGGTGACGCCGGCCCGGATCGAGCTCGACCGACCCATTCCTGTGGACTGATGGAGCCCCCCCCGGACCTGCATGCGGTAGGGGCCACCAAGCGCTTCGGTTCCGTTCGGGCCCTGGCGGGGATCACCCTGGAGGTGCCCGGAGGGGAGTGCCTGGCCCTGGTGGGGGAGAGCGGCTCGGGAAAGACCACGCTGCTCAGGAGCTTCAACCGAATGGTTGAGCTGGACGCGGGGCAAATCCTCAGGGGAGGCTCGGACATCCGGGAGTGGGACCCGGTGGAGCTTCGGCGGAGAACGGGCTACGTCCAGCAGGAAGGAGGCCTCCTGCCCCACTGGACGGTCCTACGGAACGTTGCGCTCGTGCCCCGCCTCCAAGGGATGGAGGACGCGGAGGCCCGGGCACGCACCGCCTTGGAGCGGGTGGGGCTCCCTCCGAACCGCTTCCGGGACCGGCTCCCGGCCGAACTCTCGGGTGGCCAGCGACAACGGGTGGCCGTGGCCCGGGCCGTGGCCGCCGGGCCGGAGGTTCTCCTCCTGGACGAGCCCTTCGGTGCCCTGGACGCCATCACCCGGGCCGAAGCGAGGCGGAGCTTTCGGGATCTGAGAGCCGAGGTGGAGGCTACCACGATCCTGGTCACCCACGACCTTTCCGAGGCCATGGAGCTGAGCGACCAGGTGGCCGTCCTCCGGGAAGGAGCGCTGGAGCAGGTGGGGCCTACGGCCGGACTCCTGGAGGCCCCGGCGACCCCCTATGTGGACGAGTTGCTGAGACGAGCGGGGGTGGCGCCGTGAAGCTGCCGACCCTTTCCATCGTCCTCCTGCACCTCCTTCCGGTCATGACCCCGGAGGGAACACCTCACCCGATTCCGCCCCCGCAGGAAGCAGAGCGCCCGGTGGTCGTGGCCTCCAAGCCCTTCGCCGAATCGTACCTTCTGGCCGAAGTCTTCGCCCAGCTCCTGGAGAGCCGGGGCTACACGGTGGATCGGCGTCTGGGACTGGGCTCCACCGAGGTGGTCCTCCAGGCCGTGCGGTCCGGGGATGTGGACGTCTACCCGGAGTACACTGGCACCGGCCTCCTGGCCGTGCTGGGAGAGGCTCCCCGGGGCTCGTCCGAGGAAGTCTTCGAACGGGTGGCCCGGGAATTCGAGGACCGGTGGGGGATCCGGTGGCTTCCCTCCCTGGGCTTCGAGAACACGTACGCGGTCTCGGTCCGGACCGACACGGCGGAGAAGCTCCAGCTTCGTACTCTCTCCGATCTGGTCGGGGCCGCTCCAGGGCTCACGGCGGGCTTCTCCCCGGACTTCCTGGGCCGCCACGACGGGCTCCCAGGCCTGGCCGAGGCCTACGGGCTGACCTTTCGGGAGGTTCGCTCCCTCTTGCAGGCCGTCAAGTACGAGGCGCTCCGGACAGGAAGCGTGGACGTAGTGGACGCCTACTCCACCGACGGCCGACTCGCGGGAGGCCAAGGCGTGATCCTGGAGGACGACCTGGGATTCTTCCCCCCATACGACGCCGCACCCGTGCTGGGATCCAGCATCGTGCAGGATTCGCCCGGAGTGGCGGATGTCTTGGGGGAGCTCGAGGGCACGTTGGACGAAGTCTCCATGCGGGAGTGGAACCGGAGGTTGGAGGTGGACCGGGAGCCGGTGCATCGGGTGGCCGCCGCTCTCCTACAAGAGCTCGGTCTCGTGGAGGCGGATCACTCGGCGCCGGAGGATGTGGCCTTCGAGGAGACCGACGTGGCGATATCGCCGGGAACCGATCCTCCCCACCTGGTCGCATACATGTGGGCCGAGCGGGAGACGCTGGGGCGACAAACCCTTCGGCACCTCCTCCTCGTCCTGGTCTCGCTCGTGGCCGCCACCCTCGTGGCCGTTCCGTTGGGGCTCCTCCTGGAACGGGCCCGAGCCCGTGCCGAGGGGGTCATCCGGGTCGTGGGAATGATTCAGACGATCCCGAGCATCGCACTGCTGGCTTTCATGATTCCCCTCCTGGGGGTGGGGATCCTTCCGGCGGTCGTGGCTCTCTTCCTCTACTCCCTCTTTCCCATCCTCCGGAACACCTTCACCGGGGTCCGGGATGCGGCGCCACCGGCGGTGGACGCAGCCGTTTCCCTGGGCATGACGCCGGCCCAAGTCCTCTGGAAGGTGCGGCTCCCATTGGCCGCCCCGACGATCATGGCCGGCGTCCGGACGGCGGCGGTGATCAACGTGGGAACGGCGACTCTGGCCGCCTTCATCGGGGCCGGGGGACTCGGAGATCCCATCGTGGCCGGCCTATCCCTCGCCGACACCAGGATGATCCTCTCGGGAGCCATCCCCGCCGCCGCCCTGGCCATGTTCGTGGACGCAGCCCTCGCCATGAGCGAAGGACGGCTACGTCCCCCGGTTTCCCGGGTCTAGGCCCGGACCCGGCAGGGCTCGGGCCATCCTGACTCAAGGCGGGCCGTTACGTCCCTGCCAGCAAGAGGGGTCACCCACGGGGCACCCGATCCTGTCCCGGATATGGGGCGGAAAGCCCTACGATCCCTCGGGGTTCCGCCTTTAGAGGAAAGGGTGGCACGAACCTGGCGAACGAACGGAATGTTTCGCAGATTCGTAACCTTCGTCCAACCGGACCTCAACGGGAAGGAAGCTAGATGTTTAAACGCGTCCTCGTCGCCATGGACCTCTCCCCCGCCACCGAAGCCCTGGTCTCTGCCCTGCCGGGCCTCAAGGACTTCGGGACGGAAGAGCTCCGCCTCGTCCACACCACCAAACCGGTGGAGCACCCCGTCTCGCGGTCCCTCCGCCAGGTGGAGGAGCTCCGAACCCGCTTGAAGAAGCTGGCCGAACGCCTGGAGCAAGAGGGCTTCCAGGTATCGGTGGATGTCCCGTCGGGTCCCACCGCGCCGGAGATCATTCGGGAAGCCAATGAATGGAACCCCGACATCCTCATGGTGGGCAGCCGGAGCCACACCAAGCTGTACGAAGCCTTCGTCGGAAGCGTGGCGTGGGAGCTGGTGCGGCGTGCGCGCCGCCCGGTCCTCCTTCATCGGATCGAAGCCAGCCGTCCGGACCCTGAGGCGGCCCTCCAGTCCCGGTCCTCGGGGCTCCCCGATTCGGTGGTATACGCCACAGACTTCTCGGAGGCGGCCCAACAGGCGTTCCCTTGGGTCAAGGCGCTTGCAGGGCTCGGGGTGCCGAAGTTCACCGTGCTTCACGTGGAGGATCCCAACACTTCGGAAACCCGGGAGGAGGCGCAGAGCCGGCTCGACCGGCTGGCCACCCAACTCCGGGAAGCGGGCGCGCCCGAGGTGGAAGCGGTAGTGCGTTCGGGCTCTCCGGCGGAAGAGGTCCTGAACCTGGGCGGGCGCAACCCTCACAGCATGGTGGTCATGGCCACCCAGGGCCGAGGGATCCTTCCCGAGATCGTGCTGGGGAGCGAGAGCCGTCAGGTGGCCAGAAGGGCCGCCGCGCCGGTGCTGCTCGTGCCAGCTCGGGCCAAGGAGTAGAGCCTCGAGGACGAAGACCCACCCGGGCCCCGCCCGGCCTTCGGTTCGGCCACGATCGGCCGGGGGCCCGGCTCAAGGCCAAGGAGCCGGAAACGTGTGGAACGGAAACGCTCCTCGGGAGTGACACGGTTCCCTTTCCGTCCTGGCCACGACGCTGACGCCGTTCCTCCTGGCAGGGGTGGGGTCGGGGTGCGCCGAAGGGCCGCCGGCCGTTTCCGCCGAGACCGCCCGAGACGGCGAGCACCGGGTGGCGGTCGCCCGGTTCCTCCACGAAACCTGCACTTTTTGCCCGGGACCCGATCCGGGAATCGAGGACTGGACACGGAGCCGCCCGCCACCGAAGGCCCGGAGCCGGTTGACCCTGCCGAGGTTGAAGCCGAGGCCCTTGAAGCAATCCGGGCAAACGTCC
>SKSR01000170.1 GCA_007122885.1 Gemmatimonadota bacterium | reverse complement strand
GGAGCTAGAGGGCGCTGCGGCCCGAGCGGCCCACTTCGCGGTTCTGGGATCGGAGCGCTTTCGTCCGGGCCCCTGGACCGCGAACAACACCGCCCTTCTCACGGCCGCAGGACGAGCGGTCACCGTCATGGACGACGATGTGGAGTGGATAGGGGCGCACCACCCGGAAGGGACTCCCGGAGTAGCCCTGGACTCCAGCCCGGACCCTACCGACCTCCTCCTCTTCCCCGACACCGATCGACTGCGGTCGGCCGTGAAGCCCTTTCCGGTGAACGTGGCCCAGGAGGCACACCCGCTCCTGGGTCTGGCCCCCGGGGCTCCGGAGCTCTCCGGGGACGCCGTGGAAGGCGGCACGGTGGATCTCGAGGGGATGGGTCTGGACCTTCAGACCCGAATACTCCGGGGCGACCCGTGTCGGGTGGGTGTGGTCTCCACGAACTACTGGGGCGACCCAGGGATGCGTTCGCCCCACTATTTCCTCCTCCTGGAAGGCTCGGCCCGGGCCCGGCTGGTGGAGGCCGCGGACGAGTACCGGGAGGCGCTCTCGGCCCGGCAGCTCCTCCGAGCCCCTCGGAGGCTCACCCTTTCGGGCGCCTCCTTTCATGTGGCGGGAGGGGAGAGCTACGACCTTCGCTTTCCCGTTCCCCCGTTTCCTCCCCACTTCCCCTATCAGGACGCGGTTTTCGGCGAACTCCTCCATCTGACGGCGCCCGCCGTTCTGCGGGCTCACCTCCCCTTCGCCCTTCACCACAGGCCCCCTGAGCCACGTTCCTTCTCTCCGGACGCTCCGTGGACCGGAGCCGGAGAGTGGTCCGTGGGCGAAGTGCTCAGGCTCTTCATTCCGGAGGCGGGAAGGGGGGACGGCACCGAGGTCGGGGAGGGGGGGCTCCAGCGACTCAGCCAGCTACTACGGGAGCTGGCCGCTGATCCCCCGGAGGTCTTTTTCGAGAGGGTCCGCTCCCGTCGGGAGCTGCAGCTTACCCGCCACATGGCGCTTCTGGACCGGAAGCTTCAACGGCATGGAGGAACGCCGACTTGGTGGGCCGAGGATGTGGAGAGGGCACTGGAGGTACTGGAGGATGGAGTGTCGGACGCCCGCCGGCTCCGCCCCACCCATCTTCCGAGGGAAGCGGGTGACGGGGTGCTGGACTGGGTGCCGCCGGTCCAGGAGCTTCTTGGGCGCCAGGCGGAGCTCCTGGCGGTGTGGCCCGAGCTCTTCCGGGCGGCGATTCGTCTTGGGGACCGGAGAGAGGGGGACTGGCTTCGAAGCCTCGAGCCGTGACCTGGCCCTGGACGGCGGATTTTCGGACGGGGTGCGCGGAGCTTCATCCCGGGATAGGTTGGGCGCCGGTTCCCCGGAGCGCAGGAAGGTTCACGGGCCGCCCGTCGATCCGTCGCTCACCAAGGGAGAGGCATCATCGACGTGACACGACATGACGAGGAACTGCCTCGAGTGGGATCGGGGAGGCGTACCCTCCTTCGGAAGCTGGCATCCCGGAAGCGGTCCCGGGAAGGGCGGCTCATCGTGGAGGGCCCGCGGGCGGTGAAGGAGGCACTGGCGGCCCACGTGGCCGTCGAATTCGCCGTCGTGGATCGACCTTATCGCGCCGGTGGCGACGGAGCGTCGCTGGGCCGAGCCATGGAGGAGCGGGGAATCCAGGTTTTGACGGCCGACTCCGCCGAGTTCGCGGGGGTGGCGTCCACGGAAGAGCCGCAAGGGGTGCTGTTGGTCTGCCGGGAACCGGAGTTCGGCTTAGAGGATCTGTCCCCGGACCCGGGTGGAGGGGTGCTCGTCCTGGATGCGGTGCAGGACCCCGGGAACGTCGGCACGTTGATCCGAACCGCCTGGGCCGCCGGTGCCGCGGGAGTGGTGGTCCTGGACGGGACGGCGGATCCGTGGGGGGCCAAGGCCGTCCGGGCTTCGGCTGGGACGTGCCTTCGAATTCCCGTGGTCCGTTCCAAGGTCGGGGATCTCCTGGAATGGTCCCGGGCCCAGGGATCGTCCCTCCTGGTATCGGAGGGAGAAGCGGGCCTCCCCGCCGAGGTCGGAGAAGAGCCATGGCTCCTGGTGGTGGGGAACGAGGGTGCCGGGGTGCGCCACGAGATCCGGGAAGCGGCCCGAGGGCGCGTGGGGCTTCCAATGGTGCCGGAAGCCGATTCCCTGAATGCGGCCGTGGCCGGGTCCATCCTCCTCTACCTCCTTCTCCATCGTGACGCGCTGGCGGGCGGATCAGCGGAAGTGGAAGGACCGGGTGACCCGTAGGCGGGAGGTGGTGTGATGGGAGGTGGTGTGATGGAAGGGTGGAGCGCTGCGGCGCTGGCGGGCCTGTTCGGTCTGGCCCTGGGGTCCTTCCTGAACGTCTGTGCGCTTCGGTGGTCCCAGGACGGGTCAGTCCTCCGGCCTCGCTCCCACTGTCCCTCGTGCGGTACGACCGTGGTCTGGTACGACAACGTTCCCGTGGTGAGTTGGATCGTTCTCCGGGGCCGCTGTCGGCGCTGTGGTGGTGGGATCTCCTTCCATTACCCTGCGGTGGAGCTTGCTACCGGGCTCGGCTGGGCCGGTCTGGTCCTCCTCCACGGTCCGTCGGCCGAGGCCCTTCGCGGTGCCCTCTTCCTGACGCTCCTCTTGGGCATCACAGTGGCCGACGCCCGGTTCTACATCATCCCCGATCAATTCTCGGTGGGCGGCGCCGTCCTCGGGCTGGTCATGGCCCCCCTCACCCCGGCTCTGCAGCTCTTCGACGCGGCCGTCGGGGCGGCAACGGGCTTCGGTGTACTCTGGGCCGTGGCGACGCTCGGCCGGTGGGCGTTCAAGAAAGAGGCCATGGGGGGAGGGGACATCAAGATGATGGCCATGGTGGGGGCTTTTCTGGGCCCGTCGGGTGTCTTTCTGACGATCTTTCTGGGAGCCCTCCTGGGGACCGTGGTCTTCGGCCCTATTTCCTACCGCACGGGGAAGCTGGTCCCGTTCGGAATCTTTCTCGCGGCCGGAGCTGCGGTCACCTACGGGTGGGGGGACGCTCTCCTGTCCTGGTACTGGGAGTGGGCTATGGGGCCGCCTTCGCCCTGAACCCTGGCTTCCGCGGTCGGAGACGGCCAAAGGGAGGGCACCGGGAACGCCACTCCGACCGAGCGGATCGCGCGATGGTCCCAACGGAGCCGGCTCCGTTGGCGTCGGTGGCGGCGCCCGTCAGGGATCCGAGCAGTCTCTCTGATACCCGCACCGGAGACAGAGGAGCTTGCAGTGTCGGTCCAGCATGGGGCCGCCGCAGAGGTCGCAGTTGGGCTCTCCACCTTCCTCCGGGGCACTCCCGTCCACCGGGCCTCGTCCTCCGGCTTCCGCCCCTTCCCCGGAGTGGGTGGGGAAGAGTGGGTCGTCGGCTCCGACCCGAGGCCGGGCGGTGTTCCGGTCCGCTTCGTTTCCTCCGTCACCCATTATGAAATGATGGACCGTCGCCGGGAGCCGCCAGGCGGTGGATCCCATGCTCCAAGTAGGCCCGGGACCGGGCCACGTAGTGCTCCCCGCTCCGAGCCACCCACTGGGCGGCGGACCCGTCCAGGGTCTTCCGGACCCGTCCGGGGACTCCGGCCACCACGCTCCGGTCGGGTATTCGCGTTCCTTCCAGGACCACGCATCCGGCGGCCACCAGGCATTCCCGTCCCAGGACGGCTTCTTGGAGAATCACGGCGTTCATCCCGACCAGAGACCCCTCCCCGATCTCGCAGCATTCCATCATCGCCCCGTGGCCCACGGTAGCCCCTGGGCCGATGACGGTGGGGCCCCACTGGGCCACGTGGATCACGGCGTTGTCCTGAACGTTCGCCCCCTCACTCACCACGATGGGGTGCTCCGGATCGTCCCCACGGAGAACGGCGCCGAACCAAACGCTGGCCCGGGCCTCCACCCGTACGTTTCCCACCAGGACGGCGTTGGGTGCCAAGAAGGCATCCTCGGCCACCTGGGGCTCCTTGCCGCCGAACGGGATGAGGAGAGCCATGTCAGCTCGTGTCCTCCACGTTGGTGGGCTGGGTCTTTCGAATCCGGGCTCGGAGCACCTGGGTCTCCGTGGCGTCCAGGACTTCGATGATCAGCCCGGGTCGTTCCAGCTTCTCTCCGGGCTCGGGCACCCGGCCCAGCTCCTCCAGGAGATACCCGTTGAGGGAGCGGTGCTCCAGGTGCGGAAGGGAGACGTTGAAGGCGGCGTTCACCTCCCGGAGCTCCACCCCTCCGTCGGTCTCGATTTCCGTCCGAGAGATCCGGATCAACGGTTCGTCCTCGATGTCGGTCTCGTCCTCGATCTCCCCCACCAGCTCCTCAAGGACGTCCTCCAGGGTCACAAGCCCGTCCGTGCCTCCGAACTCATCGGCGATGATTCCCATGTGGGTCCGGCGACTCTGAAAGTCCTTCAAGAGCCGGGTAAGGGGCAGGGAGCCCGGTACGAACATGGGGGCGTGGGCTATCTCGGACAGCCGGACGTGCGGCTTCCCGGACACATACGCTTCGTAGGCGGCTCGGACATGGAGGATTCCCGTGATGTCGTCGATGCTTTGACCGTAGATCGGCAGCCGGGAATACGGCACGTCGGAAAGCCCCTTCACTACTTCCTCGATGGTCAGGGAGTCCGACAGCGCGTAGATCTCCACGCGTGGGGTCATGATGTTCCACGCCATGAGCTCGTCGAGCCGAAATGCCCTCTCCACCAGGAGGTGTTCCTCCTCCTCCACGAGCCCTTCTCTCCGGCCGATCTCCGCCAACTCCCTCACTTCCCGCTCGGCTGGGGTCTCCGGTTCCTCTCCGTTGGCCCGGTCCAGGAGGTGCTCCATCCGGACGAGTGGCGAGAGCACGGTCCGTACGGCCCGGTGAAGGCGGAGGAGGAAAGGGGCCCCCAGCAGGGCCAGACGCACGGGGCGGCGGTATGCCAGGGAGCGGGGGAAGAGCTCGGCCAGAAGAACCAGCCCCACCGCCGTCAGAGGAAGTCCCACGACCAAACCTGCGGTGCCCCAGCGAGCCAGAAGATCGGCGGACACCAAGCCTCCGGCCAGAACGGTGACCAGGAGGTTCACCGCCAGAAGCGAGCCACGGAGCCCCGGTTCGTGGAATCGGACTCGGACGAGCCGCCGTGCTCCCCGAAACCCTTCCTCCTGCATGGTTCGGAGCCGGGATGCAGTGAGGGTGAACGCGGCGGTTTCCGCTGCGGAAAGAGCCGCTGAAAACAGGAGCAGCAGTCCGGCTGCCGCCAGCACCAGAGGCGTCATCGATTCCCCTCCGCGCTCGAAGGCGGGAGGGGGCCTCTACTCGGAGGGAGGTCTTCGCCTCCCGGGTTCCCCAAAGTCACGTCCATGTACGGCTCTGCTCCAAGAGCTCCTCGATAACCCCTCGGGGGGTCTTGCCGTCCGCTTCCGCCTGGAAGTTCAGGATGACTCGGTGGGCCAGGACCGACGGCGCCACCGCCCGGACATCGTCGTAGGAGGGGATCGCCTCTCCCCGCGTGGCGGCCCGGGCTTTGGCACCCAGGACCAGGAACTGGGACGCCCGAGGGCCCGCTCCCCAGCTCACGTATCGGCGGGTCAACTCCGGGGCTTCCGGATCTCCTGGACGGGTGGCCCGGGCCAGCCGAACCGCGAAGGCCACCAGGGAGGGGGCCGCCGGGATTCGCCGGACGAGCCCCTGCAGCTCCATGAGCTCCTCCGCTTTCACTGCCGGGCGGAGCTCGGGCATGGAGGCGCCGGTGGTGAGCATGGCCACTTGCTCTTCCTCCTCTCGGCCCGGATACCCGATGCGGAGCTCGAGCATGAATCGGTCGAGCTGGGCTTCGGGAAGCGGGTAGGTCCCTTCTTGCTCGATGGGGTTCTGGGTGGCCAGGACGAAGAAGGGTGGCTCCAGCTCGTAGGTATGACCCGCCGCCGTCACGGCTCGCTCCTGCATGGCTTGGAGGAGGGCCGCCTGTGTCTTGGGGGGGGTCCGGTTGATCTCGTCCGCCAGCACCACGTTGGCGAAGATGGGCCCGTGGATGAAACGGAAGGCCCGTCGACCGGTGGTTCGGTCCTCCTCCATCACCTCGGTTCCCGTGATGTCCGTAGGCATGAGGTCGGGAGTGAACTGGATCCGGCTGAATTTCAGGTCCAGAGCTTCCGCCAGGGTGGAGACCAGAAGCGTCTTGGCGAGGCCGGGTACACCCACCAGAAGCACGTGCCCATTGGCAAGCAGGGCGGTGAGAAGCCCGTCGATGACCCCTTCCTGACCCACGACCCGCTTCCCCACCTCCTCGCGAAGGCCGCTGCTCACCTCTTCCACGCGCTCCAGGAGGACCAGGTCGTGGTCCCGCACCGTGGATGTTTCAGGAGGAATCATGGGATGCGGAGCTCTCCTTGCGAAGTTTGGACCCCGGCCGTGGATCCTGGGCGGAGCGTAAGAGGCGCGCGACCCCCAGCTACACCAAAGGTTGTGGAAAGGAGCCGAAAAATCCTAACGTGTGAGGGTCCGAAGCGACAAGCGGGACCTGCGGGAGGGTGAGATTCGCTTCCCGACAGTTCCCTTTCCGGCGGGAACCGCTTGCGATTTTTTTCACAAGGCCCTAGGTTGGGCCGGCTGTAGTGGGAGCCTTGCGAGGCCCGGATGGCGGATGACGGCGGAGGTAAGGGGTCGGCGGAACGGTCCATCGTGGCCGAGCTCGGTCGGCACGCGGGCTTCGGGCTCACACTGGCCGTGGCCACCGGCGCCTTTCTTTTGGCGGGCTGGTGGTTGGACGGAAGAGTGGGGACCACGCCCCTCTTTACCATCATCGGAGCTCTGGTGGGAGCCATGGGAGGCTTCTACCACATGTACCAGCACCTGGTCCTCATGCCGGGCCGAAACGACCGGCAGGGGTCCGGCCGAGGAGCCGGAGACGATGGGGCCGACGGTGGACGGAAATGATCGGGCGATACGCCGCTACGGGCGCCTCCGTGACGGGAGTGGGGGGGGGACTCCTCTGGCTCTCACTGGACGGGTCGGCCCGGACGGGAGCGGCCACGGGAGCCGGAGCGGCGTTCGCCGTG
>SKSR01000124.1 GCA_007122885.1 Gemmatimonadota bacterium | reverse complement strand
TCACGGTAGCCCACCGTGCTCTCGGTCAGGAGGCGGCGCTCGCCGCCGTCGGCGGGCATGACGTAGATGTCCGTGTTCGTCTGCCCGTCGTCTCCCTCCAGGCTGTTGCCCGTGAACGCCAGGGTGCTTCCGTCGGGAGAGAGGCGGCCGCTCCCTCCGGGACCGATCCGGGAGATCTCGCCCGTCTCGATGTCCACCACCGCCACCGAGCTGTCCCAGTACATTCCCGTGTTGAAGTAGATGTGCCGGCTGTCCGGCGACCACGCCACATTCGTGTCGTTCAGCGGGTGGTCCGTGAGCTGCCGGGTCTCGCTCCCGTCCCGGGAGACGATGTAGATGTCCCGGATGTTCGTCCCCCCGAAGTCCACCTCGTAGGCGATCCACTCGCCGTCGGGGCTGAAGACGGGGGCCATGGCCCGACCCGGCGTATTCGTCACCTGGGTGGGCTCCCCCCCTTCCACCGGTGCGGTCCAGATATCGTAGGTGCCCCCCCGGGCCGACTTGAAGGCGATGAGATCCCCGTCCGGAGAGACGTGGAACTCCTCCACCCACACCGTTTCGGCCAGGGCGTCGATGGGGAGCCCCTCCCGGAGCTCGGCCTCGGATTCGCCCGGCCAGGGGCCGAAGGCGGCCAGAAGGGCCAACCCGACCGTTCCCATCCCGCCGGCTATGAATGTTCGTCGCATCGTCGTGTCTCTCCTCAACCCTGAGGGGCCCCTCGGGGCAGGTCGTTGGGGTTCGTGTCGTGCTCCGTCTGTCCGATGGGAAAGCAGAGGCTGCGGCCCGTCATGTCGGGCTGGTCACCGGGGGTGCCCTCCTCGAGCCAGCGCTGCAAGTCCGGAAGCCTGCGACCTTCCAGCCAAAGCTCGATGCCCCGCTCTCTCTTCAAGGCGGTCCACGCCTGCTCCAGGCTGTTCGCCTCCCAGGGCTCCAGGGGCGCTCCCGTGTGGTCGCTCGCCAGGGAAGTCCGCAGCCCATTGATGATGTCCATGGCTGCGGTCCAATCCTGCTGACGGAGAAGGTGCTCCGCCTCCAGGAGGCGCATCTCCCGCCCGCTGGAGACGTTGATGGGCGAGTCCAGCCGCGTGAACTTCTGTTGGATATAGAAGGGGGTGTCCCGACCGTCGTTCCCGATGGGGAAGTCCGGGTTGACCGTCCAGGGGGTCCGGGGGTCGCCGGTCTCCTCGTAGTAGGTTTCGTAGAATGTGCTCCAGACCGTGTACCGCCGCCACGGCTCGTTGGCGATCCGGAAGTAGAGCCGGTTGTAGTCGGCCCAGTCCAGTGAAGCCAGATAGCGGAACTGGTAACGGAAGTCGTCGGGGACCTGAGCCGCGTCCTCCACGGCTCCTTGCCAGTTTCCCAGGAACGCCCGGGTGGACGCTCGTCCGGCTATGGCCGCCATCCGGAGCTCGGCACTCCCCGCCCCCTGCGCCACCTGGGCCGCCTCGGTGAAGTAGGACTCGGCCGTCTCCAGATGAACGGAGCTGGGACCGGCTTCACCGCCACTGACCACGTGGTAGCAGAAGTTCTCGCCCAAAAGCCGATTCCCGTATCCGGCGAAGAGGAGAGCCGTGGCGGCCATCTCGCTGTTGGAGAACCCATCGCCCAGGGCGCCCCTGAACCGCTCCACGGCATCCTCCGCCATCCATCGGCCCTGATGGGCCCAGTTCCAGTACGAGCTTCCCTGCTCCGGAGTGATCACTCCCTCGGGGAGGGGCGCCGTGGAAATCCCGGAGGAAACCGCTTCGTCCGTGGGGTAAACCCCCGTATAGGCCACCCACCCCAAGGCGATGGCGTTGTGTCGCTGAAAGCCCTGGACAATGGAGGGGAAGGCGCCCTCGTTTTCCAAGAATTCGTCCTGGATGGGTCCGGGGTTCTGGACGTCCAGGTCGCAGGCGGTGAGGGCCAAAAGGGTCACGAGTGCGCACAGCCCGTATCCGAGGGCGGATCTAGCGCCACTTCCCTTCCGTTCCTCGCGACCCGGCCATCTCCACTCTAAAAAATTCGCCATTTCTATTCCCTTTCGGTCGTAGGTGCGGTGGACAGGGTCGCTCAATAGGTGATCCGGAGTGACGCCCGGAAGGACGCGGGTGCCGGAACGTGCTGTGCGATCCGCCTCGCCAACTGATCCTGTGAGGTATTCTGGCTTCCCATCTCCGGATCCATGGCCCGGAAGTCACTGTTCTTCCAGGTCACCGCGTTCTGGAGCGACAGGGTTACAGTCGCCCGTGTAGCACCTGGAATCGCGAACGGGACCGGCGCCTGTAGGGTGACATCCCGGAGCCGGAAGAAATCCGCTGGGTAGATTAGGAACGTTTCCACTGGATGGGTCGGGTCACACTCCCAGCGCTCCCACGCCGCGAAGGGCTCACGATTACCCTCCACCATGAGGGTCGGATAGATCAGATCGCACGGCGGATGGGTGGCTCCACGCCGAGCTCCGTCGTCCATCGCTCCATCGCTGATGTAGTGCCCCCCCTGATACTCACCCCGGGCGGAAAGGAAGACCCCCCTGGGAAGGGTGATCGAGGTTCGACCCAGCAGTGTGTGCGTAGGCTGGTTCGGGCCGAAGATGTAGTTCGGGTCGATCTCGGGCTCAGCGAACTCGTCGGGATTGAGAACCCTTGGTCCCCGAATCGACGGGACGGGGTATCCCTCTTGGATCCACGCTCGCCCTGCCGCCGAGAAGGGTGATGCCCCACCCATGTCCTCGAGCTTGCTCCGATTGGTCGACACGGAGAAGCCAAGATCCCATGATAGTTCCGCACGCTGGAGCACGTTTGCGTCCAAAGACAACTCCAAACCCCGGTTTGAGATCACCCCAACGTTTTCGAGCTGGGTTCCGCCGAAGCCATCGCTAGGTGTCTGGGTCACGGGCAGGAGGGCATCACGGGTCTGTTGGTTGTAGTGGGTGAAGTCCACCGTGAACCGATCGTTGAACCCCGACCACTCGAAGCCGAGCTCCAGCTCATCCGTCCGCTCCGGACCGAGATCCGGGTTACCCATGTTCCTGGGGCTGAAGGCGGTGCCATCGACCCACGGTACCGGCGTCCAGGTTCTGACAGCATCGAAAGCACCGGGTGCTCGACCCGCCTGGCCGTACGCGGACCGAAGTCGCAAGCTTCCCCAAGTGTCGGGCCAGTAATCCTCGTCAGAAACCACGTAGGACACGCTGGCTCGCGGGTAGGGCTGGAGGCCGAATCCAGAACCGAAGGCGCTGTTTCCATCGATCCTTAGGGCCAGGGTCAGGAAGTATCGATCACGGAAGTCAAAAAGATTCTGGAAGAAAAATCCGGCGTTGATCACCCGGAAGCGATCTTCGATCGCGATCAAGGTAGACCCCGCCGAGACCGTATGATTCCCTGGCCCAGGCAGACCATCGCCAGTTCCCTGGAGGTTCACCTCCTCTTCGGTGATGGTTTGCCCACCCCAGGAGAAGCTGTTTCGAAGGTCCGACGTGAGGTTCCAGTCGTACGTGCCAACGTAATCAACACTTACGGTCTGGTTGGTCCATTGGATATTGCTCGTGGAGCCCTGGGTGTGGATGATGTATCCGAAGGGGCGGGTGTTCCGCATATCGGTGGATATCCGGTCGACACCGAGCGTCAAGCGATTCGTCAGCCGTCCCGTGGGAGTGTACGTGGCCGTGAGCCCGGTCACCCAGCGGTTCGCATCAGTAACGATCTCGTGATCACGGAGTGCGTTCAGGGGCTCGAACTCACTCGATCCCACATAGTTCGCCGGCCTCCCAGCCGGGGACCGGTAGACGTTCAAGGGAAGACTGTACGGGTTCCCACCGGTGGTCGTATTCTGAATCCACTGCTGCGTGCGGGTCACATTGACGTCCAACCCGAGATCGGGAAGGGGTTCGAAGCCCATGTTCAGTCTGAGGAGAAACTTCTCCTCATGGTCATCGGGCATGGCCCCTTCATTGTGGTCGTAGCTCGCGGACATATAGTAGGTCAGTTGATCCCCGCCGCCCGACACGGATCCCTGATACCGCTGCTGGTGACCGTTTCGCAGCCACGGGTCCATCCGCATGTAAGGCTCATGGGACGGTCCGTACGGCTGGACCCAGTTCACGCCCTGGTCGATGCTCAGGTCCCACTGGGCATCCCCTGACGCCCCACGCTTGGTGAAGATCTGAATCACGCCTCCCGCCGCCTCCGTACCGTAGAGGGCGGTAGCTGCAGGCCCACGCACCACCTCGATCCGCTCGATGTCACTGGGGTTTATGTCGTTCAGGGGCCCGATGGCGTCGTTGGCACCGAACGCCCGATGCTGACCAGCGGCGTGATTGACCTCGTAGTTGTTTTCCCTGATCCGAACGCCGTCGATGTAGATCAACGGCTGATTCCCCATCGAAAGACTTGCATTCCCTCTGAGGCGAAGCTGAGCGCCCGAACCGGCAGCACCCGTGCTCCGGGTCGCCAAGAGGCCGGGAGTCTCACCGTGCAGCGCCTGATCCACCGTCCCGATGACTTCGGGACGATCCGCCAGGCTGATCCCGGAAACGGACGTCCCCACCTCCCGGCGCCGGGCCTGACCCGCCGTCCCCGTCACTACCACCTCGTCAAGCGCCAGGGCGGCGCTCGCCATCTCGATTCGGACCTCGGTGGTCTCGCCCGCCTGGACGTTCACTTCCTGGCTGGCGCTCTCGTAGCCCAGCCGCTGGGCCTGAAGTTCGTGGGCTCCCGCAGGGACATCCGAGATGACGAACTGCCCCGACCCGTCGGAGACCGTTCCGATCTCGAGCTCGGGAATGAAGACCTGGACGGCGCTCAGGGGCTGGAGGCTCCGGACGTCCACCACTTCGCCCCGGATCGTTCCCTGCCGGGAGAGGGGCGCCACACGGCGGTTGATCAGATTGGCGCTCTGAGACGCCTGGAGGACACGCCCTCCGTCTCGGGCCAGCTCGGTCCAGGCGGCCAGTCGGGTGGAGAGACTCGGACGCTCCCGCTCTCGGATCACCAAATGATCACCCAGGACCACATACTCCAGGTTGGTCGCTTCGAGCAGGGTCTTAACGGCAGACTCCACCGTTACGTGCCGACATGCGCAGGTAACCCGGTGGTCGTCCGGAAGGATGAGCGGACTGTAGGAGAAGTGGACCCCCGAGCCTCGCTGGAGCGCGGTGAGCGCCTGCTCCAGCGGCAGATCCTCTACATCGAGGTGCGCGGGGAGAGTCAGGAGGGACCGATCCAAGGCGGCATCGAGAGAGGAGATGAGGGAGGAGTTAAGCGAGCGATCCTCCTGCGCCTCCACGTCCATAGCCCAGGTGAAGGCCCCAGCCACGATGAGTGACAGGGCCAAGAGTCGAAGGAAACGCATGGAGCCTCCAGGACGAAGGGGAATGCAGCGACGGCTTCTCGTTTCTAGATCATCTCTATCGGATCATCGGCTTTCGCCGACCCGCTGGTTGGGCCCATGCCGATCCGGACCCGGTCGTTTTCCACGCTGCACCGCACGCGGAGAGTCTCGCACACCACCAGAATCACCTGCTCCACATCCTGGTCCGTGAAGGTCACGGTGAGGGGGACCCGGGCCAGCTCCGGGTCCTGGAGGATCACCGGAACCCCGTAGCGGCGCTCGATCTCGTCGAGCACCGTTTCGAGGGGCGTTCCCTGAAAGACCAGGGCGTTGCCCATCCAATCCAGCTCGCCGTAGACATCGGCCACGCGGGAGGTGGACAGTCCTTGACCCGCTCGACTCCGGCTCAGGTCTCCAGGACTCAGAAGGGCGGAGGCCTGGGCGGCCGCCACCCGGACCCTCCCATCCACCACGAGGACCCGAAACTCCTCCTCTTCGGAGCGGACCTCGAAGCGGGTGCCCAACACGTGGGCCTCTCCTTGGCGTGTCCGAACCGTGAACGTCCGGGTGGGATGGGACTCCACCGCGAAGAACGCTCGTCCATCCAGGTAAACCTCCGTCCCTTCCCCACTTTCCTGGACGGTGAGGCGGCTCATGGGACCCAAGCGCACGCTCATCTCGCCAAGAGAAAGGGTCGTACGCTCCTGGGCTCCGGTGGACACCTGGGTCGAGACCCGTTCGGGTGTCGAGGTCTCCCGGTCCCCCAGGAGCGCTCCGAGCCCAATGCCCGCCGGAACCAGAAGGGCCGCCACCGCAGCCGCCTTCCAGAGGTGGGCGTCGAAAAACTTCCTCGGCCCGGCCCCGAGCTGGTCCTCATGGACATTGTCGGCACCGGAGTTGAGTGGGTGGTCCCCAGCCGACGGGCCTGGAAGGTCCCGCTCCGGGTGGCGGAAGCGGTCTCGGGCCCGATCCTCGGCCTTCCGGATGATCGACCGGGTGCCGGGAGGTGAAGGCTTCTCCGTCTCCTCCAGCGCCGTCCGAGCGAGCTCCAGTGCCCGCCAGACCTCCTGGAACTCGGTCCGATTAGTCTCGGACTCCCGTTTCCAGGCCTCCAGCCGAGCCCGCTCCTCCTCGGTGGCCTCCTCGCGAAAAACCCGGAGGATCAGCTCTTCCATAGCGGTTGCGCCCTTGTGGCGTTCTTCGCTCCCTTCGGGATTCCGAGGAGCGTTCAGGTATCTATGGGGCGAAACCGCTTCTGTGAGGAGCGAACCGGAGCCCCGTTCCTGTATGAGCAACCGGCCAGGTGGCGGGTCCTACTATCCAGGTTGAAGCAACCGACCCGGGGAGCTATTCAGGGAGGGCCCGCACGACGGAGCGCAGGTGTTTGATGGCGGCGCTCATCTGGTTCGCCACGGTAGGAATGGCGACCCCCAAAGTCTCGGCGATCTCGCGGTAGCTGAGGCCGTGGAGGCAGCCGAGTTCGAAGATCTCCCGCCGCCGCACAGGGAGGCGCTCGATCTCCTGGAGCAGCACCCGGGCGGTCTCCCTCTCGTCGAGGACATCGGCGGGGGTGGGTTGGGAACTCGACCGAAAACGTTCCCGGCGGGCCCAATCCTCCCGGACCGAACGCTTCTCCCGCTCGTTGAGGCAGAGGTTGCGGGTAATCGTGTACAGGTAGCCTCGGACGGAGCCCTCGGGAGTCCACCCCTCCCGGCTTTCCCAGAGGCGAACGAAAGCCTCCTGGGTCAGGTCCTCCGCGATGG
>SKSR01000018.1 GCA_007122885.1 Gemmatimonadota bacterium | reverse complement strand
GGATCCGACGGACGTAAAGGTCGTGGAGTTGGACTCCGACCTCTCCTTCTCCGGCGACCCGGCGAACCTAACCCTCGAGTGGGAGTTCCAGCCCGGAAGCCCCCGGTGGACCCCGGACGACGGCTCCCTCCGTTGGGAGACCTCGCTTCTCGGCAACCGGCACGTAAAGGAGGTGCCCGCGGACGGAGGGCCCGTGGAGGCCGTGACGGAGGGGGACCGGCAGCTCGGATCCGTTTCCGTCTCCACCGGCGGCGACGTCATGGCCTACACAGCCACGGATCCGGTTTCCCCGGCGGAGGTCTTCGTGTCGGACGGTGACGGAGGCCGTGAGGCCCGGGTCACTTCCTTCAACGACGCATGGCTCTCGGACGTCCGCCTGAACGAGGCCGAGCGGGTCACCTGGGAGGTGGAGGGGGGCATCGAGATCGAAGGCTGGGTGATCCCGCCCGTAGGCCACGAGGAGGGTGGAAGCCATCCCATGGTCCTCAAGGCACACGGCGGGCCGGCGGGGATGTACGGGAACACCTTCTTCCAGACCTTCCACATCCTCTCCGGAGCCGGCTTCTACGTCTTCTACCCCAACCCGCGAGGCTCCTCCGGGTACGGCCACGAGTTCATGACCCGCTGGACCCTGGGGGACTGGGGCCTGGTGGACGAGGAGGATTTCCTGACCGGCGTGGACGCGGTACTGGAGCGGTATCCGGACATCGACCCGGAGCGACTCGGTGTGTCGGGGGGAAGCTACGGCGGCTACGTGACGAACTGGCTCACGAGCCGGAGCGACCGATTCAGCGCCGCCGTCACCAGCCGCTCCATCTCCAACCTGGAGACCCTCTACGGGACCACCGACTCAACCGGATGGGAGCTGGGGGGCCCCCTCTGGGAGCGACGGGAGCAGTACCGGGCCGCGTCCCCTATGTCCTACGTGGAGAACGTGACTGCGGCCACTCTGATCATTCATCCGGAGGAGGACCACCGGACTCCGATGCAGGACGCGGAGATGTGGTTCTCCTCCCTGAAGCGCTTGGGGGTGCCGGTGGAGTTCGTCCGCTATCCCCGTTCCTCGCACGGTCTCTCCCGAACCGGGGAGCCGTGGCTCCTGGTGGATCGCCTGGAGCGGATCCGGAGTTGGTTCGTCCACTGGCTCATCGAGGAGCCTCTCAGGGCGGACCAGTAGGAGCGGGCCCACAGCGAAGGCTGCTCGGCGGAGAGGGCTCCGCCGGTCCCCGTCGAGCGTGTCCCCGGCCGGGGGATTAGCGTCGGTCCGGAAACAGGTTGGATGGAGCCCGAAGAGTTAACGATCGATCACTTTTCGGGGCCTAGTAGAACCCCCCACCCTCGGTTGTTGAAGTCGTTGAAGGAGCCGACTACACCTATCGAGTCCGGGGAGAACTGCACGGACGTGCCGGTCGAGCTGCCGGGCTCCGGCCTGGACCCGGGTGAGGCGGTGGACGTGGTTCTGGAGCTTCAGATTGGAGCGGATGCGGAAGTGAGCGAGAGCTACCGCAGCTTCGAAATCCAGGCGGCCAAGACGGCTGAGTGAAAGTTCGCGAGGCCAACTTGCGTGGGGCCCGGTAACGGGTTACGTGTAAGATCTCGAAGTTTTCGGGAGGCTCGGAGTGATCACGGTCTCCCACCCCGTTCGAGTGGCGCATCGGGCCTGCTCGGCCGATGAGGCGTTACCCTCTCCCAGGAGGAGGATCATGGGAATCAACTCTTGTTCGAAGACGGGCCCTTTCGGGCGTGCCCTGGCCGGGGCGATCGGCGCATTCCTGATCGCTCTGCCGTTGGCCGCCCAGGAAGGGACGGTGACCGGTACGGTGACCGACCAATCGACGATGGCTCCCCTCTCGGGGGTCCAGGTTCACATTCCCGGCGAGGGGATCGGCGGGTTCACCGGCGAGGACGGTAGCTACAGTCTGGGGAACGTCCCGGCGGGTGAGCACACGGTCCGGGCGGAGCTTCTGGGTTACGCCGCCGCCGAGGAAACGGTCACGGTAGGCGACGGCGAGACCGTCACCGTGGACTTGGAGCTGGCCGAGCAGGCACTGGCTCTGGATGAGCTGGTGGTGACCGGGCAGGCCGCCGGAGCCCGTCAGCGGGAGGTGGGCAGCTCGGTGGGACGCCTCCGGATGGAGGATGTCCGGGAGCCGGTGGGGAGTGTGGATCAGCTCCTTTCGGGCCGGCAGGCCGGAATGACCGTCACCCAGACGAGCGGGATGTCGGGCGGCGGCTCACAGATTCGGCTGCGGGGGAACGTGAGCGTGGCCATGTCCAACCAGCCCCTCATCTACATCGACGGGGTCCGCATGCGCTCCGACGGGCTCCCCACAAACCATGCGGTGGGGGAACACACGGCCTTCGGCAGCAACGAGGCTCCTGGTCCCCTGAACACGATCAACCCTGAGGACATCGCCCGGATCGAGGTGGTTCGGGGACCTGCGGCAACCGCCCTCTATGGAACGGAGGCCGCCGCAGGGGTCATCCAGATCTTCACCCACCGCGGTGAGGATGGAGTCGCCCAGTGGACCGCCCAGGTGGACCAGGGCGTCAACTGGATGCAGGAGTTCGGCCCCGAGACCGAGCCCTTCATGCGGATGGATCCGTGGCTGCGGAATGCCCACCAGCAGCGCTACAACGTCTCAGTTCGGGGTGGTGGGGAGGCTCTCCAGTACTTCATGTCCGGAAGCGTCCACGACAGCGAAGGGGTGCTTCCCCGGGATGAGGACCAGCGGTATATCCTCCGGACGAACTTCGGCTTCCAGCCCCTGCCTGGTGTGGATGTGGAGTGGAACACCACCATGAGCCGGCAGGAGATCTCCAACACCAGCATGGGCAACAACCCGTTCAGCATCGCGCTGAACGCCTACCGTATGCCCGCGGGGCGGGCCGGCAACTACCTCGGCACGGATGATCCGGAAGTGGTGACGCGACTTCTGGACTACGACATCTTCACGGACGTAGAGCGGCTGACCTCCGGCCTCACGGCCACGCACACCCTGGGCGAGTCGGTGACGAACAGGATCAGCGTGGGGATCGACCGGATCGATCAGGAGGCACGGAACGTGCGCCCCTTCGGGTTCGTTGCGTTCCCGGCCGGCTCCATCTCGAACCAGCATTGGCAGAACCGGACGCTTACCCTGGACTACACGGGGACGGCCGATTTCCGCATTTCCGACGCCCTCCGGTCGAGCTTTTCCTGGGGCGGACAGTGGACGGACGATGAGGAGATCTCCGTATCCTCCCGAGGTGAAGGGCTTCCGGGCCCAGGGGAGCACACGGTGGAGAGCGCGGCCACCCGCTTCGGATACGAGGAGCGGTTCCGGGTGGTGACCGGCGGCTTCTTCGTCCAGAACCTCTTCGACCTCCACGACCGGTACTTCCTCACGGTCGCTCTCCGGATGGACGGAAACAGCGCCTTCGGTGAAGGCCTGGGGCTCGAGGCCTATCCCCGGGCGAACCTGGCCTACGTGATCTCCGACGAGGACTTCTGGGACGAGAGCCGCTTCGGTGAGGTCCGTCTGCGGGCGGCGTGGGGGCACGCCGGCCGGGCACCGGGTGCCTTCGATGCGGTCAGGACCTGGCAGCCCTGGGCCTGGAGCGGAGGTACCGCCTTCCTGCCGGACAACGTAGGGAATCCGGAGCTGGGTCCCGAGCGGACCGAGGAGCTGGAGGTGGGCCTTGAGGGCGCCTTCTTCGACCGGCGTCTGGACGTGGACTTCACCTACTACACGCAGACGACCAGCGACGCGCTTTTCAACGTCCAGCAGATACCGACCCAAGGCTTTACCGGCTCCCAGCTCGAGAACGCCGGTGAGATCTCGAACCGGGGCATCGAGCTCTCCCTGAACCTGGATCTACTGCGGACTCCCGCCTTCGACTGGGACGCGGGGCTGAACATTTCCACGAACCGGAGCAGGGTGGAGGATCTCGGTGAAACCACCCCCTTCTCCTCGGGAGGAGGTTGGATCGAAGAGGGGTATTCCGTCCCAGTGATCCGGAACTGGGGAATCCGGAATCCGGACGAGTTCGCCGAGCCCGAGATCGTACGGGACTCCATCTTCGGCCCGAACCAACCCACCCATACGATCCAGGTTTCTTCGGCCCTGGATTTCGCCAACGGCATCTCCCTCTCCGCCCGTGGCGAGTATCAGGGTGGCCACTACATCTTCGACGGAGCCAACAGCGGCGGAATCAGCCGGGGCGGAACGTCTCCGTTCTGCGATGAGATCTTCGAGCCACTGAACGTTCAGGGGCAGCGGGATCAGTTCACCGCCCGGGAACGCTCCTGGTGTGACCCGAGCGTGCAGCACGCGAACCTGGTCTACCCGGCGGACTTCTTCCGCCTGCGGGACGTGACGCTCTCCATGCCGGTGCCGTTCCAGATCCCGGGTGCGGCCCAGGGAACGGTGCGGCTCTCACTGCAGAACGCGTGGACCTGGAAGAACGAGGACTTCCTGGCCATGGACCCGGAGATGACCGGGAACTGGGGAATGGAGGCGGGCCTGGCCCGGAGCATCACGGAGCACATTCCGGCTCCGGCCAGCTTCATGGCTTCGTTCCGCGTCACGTTCTGAAGAGACTCGAAGATGAGCGCAGAGAGGGAGAATAGATCGATGGCGAGATATCAAGCACGACGGACGGGCCGTGGCAGGGCCGGGGTGGTGGCGATCGCCGCTCTGGCCCTGGCGGCCTGCGACGTGGACGTGATCAACCCGGGGCCGGCCCAGGACGATTTCCTGGACGACCCCGGGGCCTTCGACGCGGTTGTCGAAGGAGCCGTAGCCACCGCCGGCTTCGCGTTGAATTGGGTGGCATACACCGGGGCGTACATCTCCATGGAGACGGTGCCGTCCGGCAATGTGGGGAACCTCTTCGGGGCTCCGACGGCGGTCCGCGAGCGAGGGGTGCTCGAGGAAGACGACAACAACACCCACTGGAACAACGCCCATCAGGCCCGGTGGGTGGCCGAGGACGGGATCCGGCGATTCGAACGGGCCATGGAGCCCGACGAGTTCGCCTCCAGCGCCCGGGTGGCCAAGCTCCAGCTTCGGTCCGGGTATGGGAGCCGGCTCCTGGGTGAGAACATGTGCACGGCGGTCTTCGACGGAGGTCCGGCCGAGCCCCGGAGCGCCTACTGGGACCGGGCGGAGGCTCACTTCACGGACGCCATGGCGACGGCCCAGGCGGCGGGGGACACGGAAATCGCCATGGCGGCCCAAGCCGGGCGAGCGGCGGTCCGGGTCTACCAGGGTGACTGGGCCGGGGCGGTAGCCGACGCTGAGGCGATTCCCAGGGACTTCGTCTATGAACAGGACTACCACAGCGTGGACTGGGACGATTACAACCGCTTCTTCTGGGGCAACAACTATCCGGACAGTCCCTTCCGGGCCCACACGGTGTGGAGCACCTTCTACGAGGACTACTACGAGGAGACCGGGGACCCTCGGACGCCTTGGGGGTTCGACCCGGACCGACCGGTGGGGACCGTCGAGCCCCACCCATGGTACTTCCAGCTCAAGCACGATCACCTGACGGCGCCCATCAATCTTTCCAGCGGAAGGGAGATGGTGCTGATCCGGGCCGAGGCGGCTCTCCGGAACGGGCAAGTGGACGAGGCCATGGACCTGGTGAATAGCCTGCGCGCCGATGTGGGAGTGGACCCTTGGGATCCGGGTAATGAGGAAGAGGCGTGGGTGGCCCTGAAGAGGGAGCGGGGAATCGAGCTCTGGCTTGAGGGGCGCCGCCTGGGCGATCTCTGGCGGTGGCACGATGAAGGGATTCCAGGTCAGGTGGAGGACATGACCGGACGGAGTCTGTGCTTCCCCATCGGTGAGTCGGAGATGGAGACGAATCCGAACCTGGGTCCGGAAGATCAGGTGATGGTCACGGGGTAGGACGTGGGAGGAGCTGAGCGGAGGCCGATGGATGGATCTCAGTCCCCGCTCGTCGAAGCGAGAGGCCCGTGTCCCCGGGAGCAGTGGTTTGCCACCGGGGGTGCGGGCCTCTTGACATGGTCTTTGCTAGTGAATAGAAATACAATGGCTCCAGCCCGAACCGCAGAGGCTCCGGAAACCGCCTCGTCACTTCCTGGCGGGCACGAGCGGGGAACCTGCGGTGTGGGTTTCTGGTAAGAGTGACACGAACGGAAAGAGTCCTGTAGTCCGTTAGCACAAAAGACGATGGCCGACTGGGGGCGACAGGCGGTTTTCGCTTTTTCGGATTTTGGGACCGACCATTCTGGAAGGACCCGAAGCGACGCGAGTTCCGGATCCGGTGGACTTGTCCACCGGCCGCGCAATGTCTTGTCGCGGCTTCAAGATACCGCCTGTAGGCCCTCTCATGAGTACGCCATCCACGGATTGGAGGCCGCGGTAGGTGTAGGAGACATCCGACGGGAGAGATCACCCCGCGGCCGCATATTCATTGCGGAGCGGGGTTTTTTCATGGACCCGGGTTCCGGCTCTTCGTAGGAGGAGGCGTGAACGATGAGAGCTATGCTCGTGACGGTGGCTCTCGCCGTGGCGGGAGTCTTGGCTGTGGAAGGGATCGACACTCCGAACGGAAGTGCGGAGGACCAGGCTCCGGTTTCCCTGGCCGGTGTGGAGTTGGCGGGAATGAGTGGGGCCGGCTCGGCGGCGCCGGTAGCCCGGAGCGGAGGTTCTGGGGAAACGGAGGATTACGCCTTCTTGGTCCGACACGCGCGGGCCGGCTCCGAAGCTGAGCTCGGAGGGGGTGCCGAAGGACCCGAAGTTCCCACTGAGGAGGTGGACCCGGCCGCCTTGGATGAGGTGGTCCAGAGGGTCTGCGTAACGTGCCACAACGACGAGCTTCGGACCGGGACGCTGACGCTGGAGGGCTTCCAGGTTTCCCGGGCTCACGAGCAGGCCGAGACGGCGGAGATGATGATCACGAAGCTCCGTCTGGACATGATGCCGCCGCCGGGGATTCCGCGGCCGGGCGGGGACACGCTGCAGGCGCTGGTGGAGACGCTGGAGCGGAAGGTGGACGAGGCGGTTGCGGCGGACCCGAACCCGGGGGCGCGGCTGCCGCAGCGGTTGAACCGGGCGGAGTACGAGCGGACGATCCGGGACATCTTCGGGATCGAAGTGGACGCGGGCGCCTATCTGCCGGCGGAGACGATCTCGGACAACTTCG
>SKSR01000005.1 GCA_007122885.1 Gemmatimonadota bacterium | reverse complement strand
CGCTCCAGCTGTGTTGCTCCTCCTCGACGTAGCGCTGCTATGCCTCGTCGTCGCGCCTTGCTGGAGCGGCGCTTCGACGCTCTCGGTGCTTCACGGGACTTCTGCGACACCACACTAGGTCCGTTGGTTTGCCTCGGGAGTACTCCGGTTCGGCCGGGTGACGTGGCTCATCGGCGCCGGGTGGGGTACAATTTCCACGGTGATGATCGTCGCGCCGGGAGCAGAGAGTCCCCTGTTCCCGGGCGGGCCCGCCGGCTCGAGAGCCCGGAAGGGGATCCGGGCCGCCGGCCACTCACTCGACTTTCCGGGAAGGGGGGAAGCTGCAGAAGGAGGTGCGCAGGCGGGTGGAAAAGCGCTGGGGATACGAGCTCATCTGGGCGGAGGGGGCCGGATACGTGGGAAAGATCCTCCACGTTCGGAAGGGAGAGATCCTTTCGCTCCAGTACCACCAGCGGAAGGACGAGACGTTGTACCTCTTGCGAGGGGACATCCGCCTGGAGGTGGGGCGGGACCGGAGCGACCTTCGGGAGGTTCGATTGGAGCCCGGGGACCGGATCCGCATCAGGCCGGGGACGGTCCACCGCCTGGCGGCGGAAGAGGACTCGGACGTGCTGGAGGCGTCCACCGCCGAGTTGGACGACATCGTTCGTTTGGAGGACCGGTACGGACGAATCCCTCGAGGATCGGATGCAAAGCCCTCATCTCGGTCTTGACGACCCGGGCTCCTCGGATTTGGAGGTCGTGTTCCTGGGACTCGGTTCCAATCTGGGCGATGGGATGGACCGCTTCCACGGGGCGGTGAAAGGATTGGCCCCCGATTTCTCCGTCCGCCGGGCCTCTTCCGTCTACGAGACCGCTCCCGAGGGTGGCCCCCCCCAGCCCAATTACCTGAACATGGTGGTGGAAGGAAGAACCCGGCTGGAGCCGGATGATCTACTGCGCCGGATCCACCATGTGGAACGAGCGGCCGGCCGGGTCCGGAGCGTCCGGGACGGTCCCCGGACCCTGGACGTGGACATCCTCTTCTTCGGTCGGCGTATAATCCAGACCCCCAGCCTCACCATACCCCATCCTCGCTGGGCCCTGCGGGGCTTCGTTCTCGAGCCACTCCTGGAAATCGCGGCCGGCTGGGTCGATCCCCGGACGGGGAGGACCGTGGCCCGGATCGCCCGCGAGGTCGACCGGAGTGGAGGCATCCTGGAGCGCATGCCGCCGCCTTCTTTCCCGGGGGTGGGACCGTGAGCGCGAGTGAAGCTGGACCCGAATCGGTGACGGGGGGCCGTGGCCTCCGGCTCATCTTGGCCGCCGGGCTCCTGGTGGTGGTGGGCACGGGATCGCTGGAGGGACAGGTGGTCCCGCCGGAAGGTTCCGTGGAAACCGTGGTGGTCGGTGAGCCTGAACTGGCGGACCGGGTCCGGTCGATCCTCCCGCACTTGATGGCGCGGACGGGCCTTCCCGCGCCGGATACCTTGGCGGTGGAGCGGACGGACAGGGGAGCCGTGGAGAGCTTTTTGGAGGCCCGACTCGACGCGGAATGGCCCCGGGAGTCGGCCGAGGCCAGGTCTCGGGTTCTCCACCTTCTGGGAGCCCTTCCTCCAGGGACGGACCTCCGGGAGGAGATCCGCCGGGTGTACCGGGACGAGGTCGCCGGCTTCTACGACCCGTCCGACGCTACGGTCCGGGTCCTCGGGGGACAGGGGGACGAGGTGGAGGCGGGGACCTTGATCCACGAGGTGGTGCATGCCCTGCAAGACGCGGCGACCCCCCTGCAATTGGTCATGGGCCCGGAGGTTCCCGCGGACCGGCGTTGGGGGGTGCGTGGAGCCCTTGAGGCTCACGCCACCCTCATCTCGGTGGAGCGGATGGCCGGTCTCCTGCCGGCCGAGGCAGACGACCCGCTGGCTCGCCTTCCGGAGCTCAGCTCTCTCGTGCGCATAGCGGTGGAAGCCATGGTCGACGACTCGCCACCATTGGCCGAAGCCCCCTCCTTCGTCCGTGGCCTCCTCCTCTTCCCCTACCGGGAGGGGGTGGAGTTCGTCACCGGACTTTGGGCGGAGGCGGGTCGGCCGGTGGCGCCTTTGGGTGAACGCCTTCCGGGAAGCACTCGCGACGTCCTCCACCCCTCCGTGCCCTTTGAACAGGGCGGTCCTCCCGTCACCCCGGGCCTTCCGCCGGAGCCGCCTCCCGATCACGAAGGGGTGTTCGGGGCGTTGGGAGCCGCCCTGGTCCTGGAAGCTGCGGGAGCGTCGGAGAGCCGTCGGCGGGTGGACGGTTGGATGGGGGACAGGTTCGTGCTGGACCGGGACGGCGAACGGGTCCGCTGGCTCATTCTCTGGGAGGACGCCGGAAACGAGGAAGCCTTCCGGGCAGGGATGGGGCAGGCCCTCGAGGGAGCTCCGGGAGAAGGAACGGTTCGAGGACCCGTGTCGCTGGCGGGGACGGACCTTCCTGGAACCCTGATCTGTGCCTGGGCGCCGGGAACGGATTCGGGTTCCTGCACCACGGAGGGGGCCTTCGAAGGCGTTGAGAGTGCGTCGGGTCTCGAGCCCGGGACCGGGAGTGGCTTCGGGCCCCAGGGTGGAGGTCGGTGAGTCTCTGGCGGCTCTCCGTTCCACTCCCATCCAGAGAGGGGGTGGCGTACGATGTGATCGTGGACCCAGGGGCTCTGGAGGCGCTGCCGGACCTCCTGGCCCGGGAGGCTCGCCGGCCCCGGTTTGCGGTGATCTCGGACTCCAACGTGGCGGAGCTCTACGCCGGGGAGCTGGTGCGAGGGTTGGCGGGCCAGGGGCTGCCAGCGGAAATCTTCACCTTTCCCGCCGGGGAAGCCCACAAGAATCGGGAGTGGTGGGGCCGGCTGACGGACGGGTTGGTGGAGGGAGGTTTCGGGCGGGACGCCGGAGTCGTGGCGCTGGGAGGAGGGGTGGTGGGTGACCTGGCCGGATTCGTCGCCGCCACATACATGCGAGGCATCCCGGTAGTGCAGGTACCGACCACTTTGGTGGCCATGATCGACTCGTCGGTGGGGGGAAAGACCGGTGTGGACCACCCGCAAGGGAAGAACCTCGTGGGGGCGTTCCACCCTCCCGAACTCGTGGTGGCGGATCCCCGGGTGATCCGGACCCTGCCCCGGGCCGAGCGCTCCCAGGGGATGGCGGAGGCCGTCAAGCACGGGGCCATCCTGGACGAGGGGTACGTCACCGAGCTGGAGGAGATGGCGCCCGCCCTCCTGGCAGGCTCCGAGGAGGCGGTGGGGACGGCTGTCCGGAGGTCGGTTGAGATCAAGGGTGACGTGGTCAGCCGAGACGAACGGGAAGGGGGACTTCGGCAGATCTTGAACTTCGGCCACACGGTGGGCCACGCCCTCGAGGGGGTCAGTGATTACTCCATTCCTCATGGGGCGGCGGTTTCGATGGGTATGGTCGTGGAGGCGCGGCTGGGCGAGGAACTGGGGATCACCCAGGAAGGGACCGCTCGACGCCTCGGTCGGGTTCTCGAGGGTTTCGGACTTCCGGTGACCGTCCCGGCTGGATTGAGTTCGTCTCGCATCCTCCCTTTCCTCCGATCGGACAAGAAGGTCCGGGATGGGCGGTTGGGGATGGTGCTTCTGGAGCGCCTCGGGGTGGTGGCTCGGGGCCGGGAATGGGTCCACCGAATCGATGGACAGCGATTGGAGGGCCTACTGAACCGGGCCATGGGCCGGAATGGTCCGAATCCGGATCTCGTTTGACGGGGCCCCATCCCACCCCTATCGTTGTTGATCTCCGGACGCGCCCGCTCCGCCGGACGCGAGGAGGCCGAGGTCGGGCCGCCCACACCCGGTTGGAGGTGTCATGGCGCTCGTCGAGCGCTCCCGAACATTCACAGTCGCCCAAGTCCTGGCCAGCCGGGCTGCTATGGACCCCGAGGCCCCGTACCTCCATCACGAGGATACGGTGGCCAACTTCGGGCAGATCGAAAGTCGTGCCGAGTCCCTGGCGGCGGCGCTGGCGAACCTGGGGGTCGAGGAAGGGGACCGGATTGCCCTGATTCTTCCTCCGTGTCCGGAGTTCGTGGTGAGCCTCTTCGCCGCCGCGAAGCTCGGGGCCGTGGTCGTTCCGCTGAATCCCCTCCTCACGCAGGCCGAGCTCCACTACATGCTCCGGCACTCCGAGGCCACGGTGGCCGTCAGCGCGGAGATCCACCGGGAAGTGGACTATCTGGACCTCTTCGAGGAGCTCTTCCCGATCCTACCCGATCTCCAGTACCTGGTCACCGTGGGTGAGGAGGACCTCTGGTACGACGATCGGATCTTCCAGTTCGAGGATTTGGTCTCGTCGGGAGTGGGACGTGACTTCTCCGGCCCCGAGCTGGACCCGGACCAGGCCCTCTTCGCCATCGCCTACACCTCCGGGACCACGGGGAAACCGAAGGGCGTGGAGCTCACCCACCGAAACCTGATCCATACGGCGGCGGCCACCGCCGACGCGCTGGAGCTCACCGGTGAGGATCGGGTTATCGGCGTCACGGCGCTTTTCCACGTCTTCGGTCTGTCACCCGGGATCCTCGGGACCGCCTTGGCCGGAGCCTCTTTGGTGCTCCAGACGGAGTTCGACGGGTCCGAGTCCTTGGACCTGGTGGAGCGGCACAAGGTCACGGTCCACTACGGGGTCCCCACCGTCTTCGCTACCCAGCTTCGGGAGCAGCGCAGAAGGGCCCGCGATCTGTCTTCCCTGCGGACCGGCGTGGTGGCCGGTGGTCCGGTGGCCGACGACTTCGTGCGCCAAGTCCGTCAGGAGCTTTGTCCGGGAATCCGCGTGGCGTACTCCCTCACGGAGACCGCCTCCACCCTTTGCATCACCGGCCCGGACGATCCGGAGGTCAAGCGCTATCAGACCGTGGGGCGTCCCGTCCCCGAGACCGAGATCCGGGTTCTGGAGGAGGATGGAACCGAGCTGCCGGTGGAAAGCCTGGGGGAAATAGCGGTCCGGGGCCCCGGGGTCATGCGGGGTTACTACCGGCAGCCCACCGAGACCACCCGGTCCTTCGACGAGGAGGGGTTTTTTCGCACCGGTGACCTCGGGATACTCGACGAGGACGGGTACGTTCATTTGGTGGGACGGAGCAAGGACGTTATTATTCGCGGCGGCTACAACGTATACCCTCGAGAGGTGGAGGACCGGCTGCACGCACACCCGGCTGTCCGGGAAGTGGCGGTGGTCGGAGTTCCCCACGAAATCCTGGGGGAGGCGATTTGTGCTGCGGTGGTCCACGTGGAAGGGGCCATCGTCACCGAGGACGAGCTCAGGGAGTGGTGCCGGATGACCCTGGCGGGGCACAAGGTTCCGGACCGGGTCCGGTTCCTTGATTCACTCCCCCTCACCGGTACCGGGAAAGTCCACCGGGTGGAACTGGCTCGTATGATCCGGGCGGAACCGGACGAGATGGCTCGGGACGAATGAAACCTTTCCGTGCGCCCCGCTGGCGTGGGCCGTGACGGTCACCGAGGCTTCCCCGACCCGGCTCCAGGTCCCTGCGGAGAAACGATCCGCGACGGGATTGGATCGGGTGGGGAGGTCTCACGGTGCGATAATCATCTATCAGCTGTGAGAACAGAGTGAACTTATGAGTACGCCGTATGTTCGGGCTCCCCATACAGAGGGAAGCCCACCTTCCGGAGAACCCCTTCGTTCCGCCCCCAACGCAGCCCTCCTCATCGATTTCGACAATGTGACGATGGGGATGAGGAGCGATCTGTCCAAGGAGCTCAAGCACCTCCTGGGCTCGGATTTCATCCGTGGAAAGGTGACGGTGCAGCGGGCTTACGCGGATTGGCGTCGCTACCCCCAGTACATCGTCCCTCTCTCCGAAGCCTCCATCGACCTGATCTTCGCTCCGGCCTACGGGAGCAACAAGAAGAACGCCACCGACATACGGATGGCCATCGATGGGATGGAGTTGGTTTTCACCCGGCCCGAAATCGGGACGTACATTCTGCTGACCGGAGACTCGGACTTCTCGTCCCTGGTCCTGAAGCTGAAAGAGTACGGCAAGTACGTCATCGGGGTCGGCATCCAGGAGTCCAGCTCGGACATCCTCGTCCAGAACTGCGACGAGTACTATTCGTACACATCGTTGACCGGGCTTCGGAAGACCACGGAGGGGCCCGCCCCCGGCTCGGATCCCTGGGTACTGGTGGAGAAGGCCGTGAAGCGGATGGCCGAGCGGAACGACGTCATGCGCTCCGATCGCCTCAAGCAGGTCATGCTGGAGATGGATTCGGGGTTCGACGAGGGAACGTACGGCTTCAGCAAGTTCAGCAAATTCCTGGCCGAGGCGGCTTCCCGTGGGATCCTGCGCCTTCGCCGCCTGGAGAACGGGCAGCACGAGGTGGCTCCGGCGAAGAACGGGAAGGGCCAGAAGGCCGAGCCGCGGACCTCCTCCGCGGATGAAGGGAAGGGAAGGGACCGGCGGCACCAGCAGGAGCGCTCCCCCTCAGGGGGACGGGCTCGGAAGGAGGAACGGCGGTCGCCGGCCAAGGGTCGGAGGGAGGAAGAGTCGGGTGCCCGGGCCAATGGAGAGGGAGCCCCTGCGGAGGAGCCGGCGACGGTTGCAGGTCTCCCGGAGGCCTACGATCTCTTGCGGCGAGCCGTTCGGGATCTGGCGGAAGACCATGGGGGTGCGGTCCGCGACTCGGACGTGAAGCGGAGAATGCTGGCCCTCCACTCGTCCTTCGACGAGACGGCGCTGGGATTCCCCAAGTTCAGTCGTTTCCTCCGACGGTCCCACGACGACGAGGTAGTGGACCTCAGAAAGGGGGACGACGGGAACTACCGGGTCGCTCTCCGGGATGCCCAGCCCCGTGCCGAGGAGGAGACGGCAAGGGGCCGGAGCGACACGCCGCGGCCGGGCGATTCCGGTGCCTCGGAGGCCGAAGAACCCACGGGCGCGGGAACTGGCGCGGACGAGGGCCAGGCGAAAGTCGGTTCGGAGGGTGTGGAGGCGGCGGAGCCGTCCGGCGACGATGGAATGCGAGTCGAGTCCGGCGGTGACCAGGCCTCCCGAGGAGGTGGGGCCGGGCAGCCTCGGCTGCGGCCCCGGACGAGCGCACGTAGGCCTGCCAAGAAGGACGATGCGCCGCCGCCCCTCTTCGAAGGGCAGGTCGTCCGCCGAAGCGGGGGGG
>SKSR01000052.1 GCA_007122885.1 Gemmatimonadota bacterium | reverse complement strand
TGGGAGTCCTGGCCCTGGTGGGCTCGGCTGGGGGGATCGGAGCTGAAGCTGGGGCTGGAGCCACGGTGGGGTTCGGAGGCGAGCTGGAGGCGGCGTGGGCCGCGCTTCCGGCGAACCGGATCCCCCTCCTGGCCGGGCTGCTCGTGGCCGGTTTCGCCGTGAAGGCTGGAATCGTGCCCCTCCATGTGTGGCTCCCCCTCGCCCATCCGGTGGCGCCCACGGCCGCCAGCGCCCTCCTGAGCGGGGCCCTGATCAAGGCGGGGCTCCTGGGCTGGCTCCGGGTTCTCCCCATGGAGCTGGGAATGCCCTCGCTGGGGACACTCCTTTTCCTCGCCGGGTCGACCACGGCCCTCTACGGGGTCGTCGTGGGCCTCGGTCAGGACGA
The DNA here is from genome assembly GCA_007122885.1 of Gemmatimonadota bacterium. Classification (GTDB taxonomy): domain Bacteria; phylum Gemmatimonadota; class Gemmatimonadetes; order Longimicrobiales; family Gaopeijiaceae; genus SKSR01. The sequence continues at coordinate 6,808 of SKSR01000052.1, read as the reverse complement.
CGCCAAGACGGTCCTGGCCTACTCCAGCGTGAGTCATATGGGCTTCATGGCCATGGGAACGGGGCTGCTCGTAATGGATCCGGCCCTGGCTCCTGCGGGCCTGGCGGCGGTGGTCGTCTACGCCCTCCATCACGGAACGGCCAAGGGCACACTCTTCTTGTCAGTGGGCTTGGCGGATCGGGCTCCGCGGGCAGGGGCGTCCCGGGCCCGATGGAGGAAGCTCGTGCTGGCCGGATCCTTCCTCCCCTCCCTCGCCCTGGCCGGGGTGCCCCTTACGGCCGGCGCCATGGCGAAGGGGACTCTGAGCGGAGTCCTCTCCGAGCTCCGGGGCACCGCCCAACTGCCCGGGATGGGGCCCGAAGTGATCGAGTTGGTGCTGGTTGTGGCCGCCGGCGGGACCACCTTGCTCATGGCCCGCTTCCTGGTGACGCTGGACCGGCGGATCCGTGGAGCGGGAGGAGAGGCCGCGCCCTGGGAACTGGGCCTGGCCCTGCCCTGGGGCGCCCTCCTGGCCGCAGTCGGCACGGCTCCCTTCTGGGTGCCTGGGGTGGTCGCCGTCCTCCCGGGGGCAGTTCTGCCGCCGGTCCGTTACGCCCCGGTGTCTGCCTGGTTGCCCGTGGTCGTGGCGGGCGCGGCGGCCGTGTGGGTGCTGGCTCGTCCCGGCGTCCTGGGCCCCTTGGCCAGCGGACGGATTCCGGCGGGAGACCTGCTCGTTCCCTTCGAGAAGCCCCTCTCGCGGCGCCGGTCATTCCGGTGGGCCTGGCGAAGCCTCGACCGCCTCACTCAGGGAGAGCAGCGTCCCCTGCCGGGCGCCCTGCTGGCGCCATTGGCCGTGGCCCTCGTGGTGTTGCTCGCAGCGGCCCTCATGATCTGACCTGCCTCCCACTCACATGGGAGGCAGTATCTGCACGTAGGTGGAGTAGCGGTCCTCGATCTGGGCCACGTAGGCGACGGGCTCCGACCCCCGAACGTAGCCGTTCCGGGCCCGGCGGTAGTACTCCGGCTGCATCAGGAGGAGCATGGCCTCCTCCACGTTCTCGAACCACGCGTCGGGGTCGAGCCCCTTCTCGACGGCGAGGCGGCGCGCGTCCTCCAAGTGCCCCCTGCCGGCGTTGTAGCTGGCCAGAGCGAAGCGGAGCCGCTCCTCGAACGGGAGGCCTGGCTCCAACCGAGTCATGTGGCTGTGAAGGTAGAGGGTTCCAGCGTGGATACTCGCCTCCGGATCCATCAGATTCTCGAAGCCCAGTGCCCGGGCCGTGGAGGGCATGAGCTGGAAGAGCCCCACGGCACCGGCCCAGCTCCGTGCTTGGGGGTCGAACTGGCTCTCCTGGTAGGCCAGGGCGGCCATAAAGCGCCAGTCGAAGCCGTACTGGCCGGCGTAGCGCTGAATGAGGCCGTCGTAGGGGGAGAGACGGCCGTCTTCGGCCTCGTCCACGCCGGAGCCAACCCGCGCCGTCCGGCGCTGCTGGAAGTAGCGCTCCCGTGCAACGTTGTAGTCCGTGCTCCGGTGGGCGTCCTCGACGAACCGGTCGATGGCGCCCAGCAGCTCCACCGCGTCGGGACGGACGGCGAAGCCGATGGCACGCTGCCCCTCCAGTCCGATGCGGGCCGGGTCGGGCATCTCCTCCCCAAGCTCGCCCGTGAGAGCGAAGAGGGGCTCGATATCGTCGCGGTACGTGCGTTCCACCTGCAAGATATGACCATCCGCCACGGTCAAGGGGATCTCTCCACGGGCCACCTGGCCGATGAGCTGTTCCGTCTCCATTTCCTGGGGCGCCTCCACTACCTCCACGTCCAGCTCCAGCTCCCTCAGCGTCTCGTAGTAGCTGGACTGGGGCCGGACATGGACCTGGGCGCCTGCCAGGTCCTGCACCCTCTCGTACCTCGGCCCTTCGGCCGGGCCCACCAGAAACTCGTCCACGTGCATGTACGGCTCGCTGAACGCCACCTGCTCGGCCCGCTCGGGCGTAACGGTCATGGAGGCGGCGATCACGTCCCCCCTGCCCTCCAGGAGCCATGGGATGAGCAGATCCCGGGAGGGCGGAACGACCATCTCTAGACGGACCCCGAGGGAATCCGCGAGCATCCGGGCCAGCGTGTAGTCGAAGCCCTCGGGCTGGCCCCGGTGGAGGAAATAGGTCACGGCGTTGTTTCGGGTGAGAACCCGGAGGACGCCACGCTCCCGGATGCCGTCCAGATCGCCGGTGAACCGCTCTTCGGTCTCCGGGAGCAGCGCCCGCTCCACCAGGAAAGCGTCCAGCGCGGAGCGTAGATCGGGGTTCACCACCCGAACGGCCCAAGCGATCTGCCGGCCCTCCTCCAGTGTGGCCAGGCGTTCGATGCCGTCGTTGTAGGCCTCGATATCCTCCAGGAGGTGGCTGTCCACCACCGTGAGGGGGCGAACTCCCACACTCACCTGGTAGACGATCGTCTCCGTGTCCACCTCCTCGGGCACCGGGACGATCTCGAGCCCAGGCGCCTCATTCGCGACGATCGCCTGCAGGGTCTCGAAATAGGACGACCCGCCCCGGACGTGCACTTCCCGGCCGTTCAGCTCCTCCACCGTGCGGGGGAGGTCCTCGGTACCGGCCTGGCCCACGAGGATCTCGTCCGCAGATGCCAAGGGCCAGGTGAAGTCCACTACCTGCGAGCGCGACTCGGTGACGGTCAACTGGGCGGCGGCCACGTCTCCCAGGCCTCGGCGGAGCATGCGCAGGAGGCGGCCGTGCTCGGGAACGAGTATGAACTGGATGTCGAGCTCGTTCGCCTGGGCGAAGCTGCGGACGAGCTCCCGGTCCACCGCGCGGGGGCTCCCCCTCCGGGGCAGAAACGCCTCCTCCGTGGAGGGCACGAGGACCCGGAGGGTCCCTCGCTCCCGGATCCTCTCCAGGTCGCCCGTGTCCTCGAAGAGCTCGTGCCCCGCGGCGGTAACGTGCGTCTCCCCCGGCGCGAACGCCGCCTCGTCCCCCCCGCACGCGGAGAGAGCCGCGGCAAGGGAAACGATGAACGGGGCAAACCGAGAGCGCTCCGGACGGTGTGAGCGGCCGGCTTCCTGACCACACGAACGGGGGGTCGCGCGGCCGGCTCCCGACCGCACGGAGGTCTGCTTCGTCACGGCATCGACTCCCTGTCACCGTTCCGGTGACGTACCTCAATGTAGACCGAGGCCGGGTCCGAGCGCAGGGGGGAACCTCCGAGGCGGTGCCCCCTCTGCCCTACCGATACCCCGACGCCACTGGCTCGAGCACCGTGGTGGTGAAGGGACCGATCCCGTGGAGCTGCACCACAGTGGGTCCCTTGGCTCCCCCGAAATGAGGGTGCTCCGCCGGGATGAAGAGGACGTCGCCAGCCCGGAAGGTCTCGAGCCGCTCCTCCTGCCGGCTCTCGCCCATGGCCAGGAGGAAGGTGCCGGAGAGGACCGTCAGGGTCTCGTCACCCGAGTGCCAGTGGGGCGGGATCTCGTAGTCCCCGGGGATGCTGATCCGCACGGTGTAGGGCTCCCCTTCCACCGCTGGATTCCCATGGACCACGGAGATTCGGGCGCCTGTCGGAAATCCCTCGGGCTCGAACGCTCCCCACTCCAGATCGTCGGCCACTACGAAGGAGTGGGCTGCGGGAGCAGAATCCTGGGCCCACGCCTCGGAAACCAGGAACGCGGCTGCCACGAGGGCCACCGCCAGGGAGAAGGTCGAGCGTAGCATGATGTGCCTCCTTGGGTGGGGGACTCTGAATGCTCGCCCCGCTAAGGTGGCCGCCCCACCGTTCCCCGAGCGTTCCAACCCGAGCTCCCCGTTCTACCGCCGCCTCGCGCTTGCTTCGAGGGCTCGGACGCCCAAGTGAAGATGGCCCGGCGCCCCTCCGCGGCGTCCCGGGCACATCATGCCTCCGGGAGGCTCACTCCATGCTGCTCCCCTGCCGGTGCCGCGCCAAGGCCCGGGTCCCCCGGAGCTCCAGGGATGGCGCCCGCTGGCGCCGGGCGATGGCCACCGCCTGCTCGAGGGCCTCCAGGCTCTCCTCCGCGCTCCCCCCGACCGCATGGAGGAGCTCGCCCCGCATGCGCTCGAGCTCGGCGTCCCAGAACCGCTCGCCCGTCTCCCGGGACATCTCCAGGCCTTCGGCCAAGTGGCCGAGCCCCTCCTCGGGACGCCCCAACTCCCGGCAGGCTCGGGCCATGAGCACGGCGTGGTAGGGGAAGCCCAGCCTCATCCCCGCCTCCCGGTACCGGCGGGACATCTCCCTCATCCGGTCCAGCCCTGCTGTGGCCCCGGACTCCATGACCCGGAACCATCCGTCCAGGAAACCGGCGAGCTCGGGCCACACGGCCAGGGACCGATCCGACGCCTCCCTGACCAGCTCGGTCACGGCCCGCCGCGCCTCTTCCGTGGCCTCCGTCTCGATGAGGGTCCAGGAGCCGAAGTACCGGGCGTAGGCCAGGGTGAAGGGGTGGCCCAGCGCGCGGGCGTCCTCCAGGGCCTCGTGGACCATGGCCCGGGCCCGGGTGGGCTCCCCCAGGTGCCAGAGGGCCAGGCCCAGCCGGACCCGACAGATGATGTCCGGATCCTGGGCGTAGAGTCGGATGTGGCTCCGAGCCCGGGAAGGGTCGTAGTGCTCGAGGCTCGTCTCCAGGTGGCGCCGGGCCGCTGGGATGCGACCTCGCCAGTAGAGAGCCACCCCAAGGACGTAGTGGGCCTCCACTTGGAGCATGGGGTCCCGCCGCTCCTCGGCCTGATGGAGGAGGCGGCGTCCCAGCTCCATCACCTCGTCGTTTCGGCTCCGGATGAGGTTGTAGAGGGCAAGTGCCCTCAACGTAGGAGGATCCGGCTCCTCACCCAGCTTTTCTCTGAGCTCTCGGGCGCGCCTGTACGCTTCCCAGACCGGACGCCCCGAGTAGTGGTGGATGGCCACCAGGGGAACCCCTCGGGCGAGCTGGAGCTCGAGCTCCCGCCGGCTCCGGTCGGGGGAATCCGGCTTTCGCTCCAGGAGGAGGAGGGCCCGCTCCAGGTGCGCCACCGCTTCGTCGTGGGCGTAGACGGCCAGGGCCTGGTCCGCGGCCTTCCGGTAGTGGGCCACCGCCCGCCCGGGCAGTCCCGCCTCTTCGAAGTGCTGCGCCACCGCCCGGCCGGCGATCCGCGGGTCCCGAAGTCCGGCCCGCTCCAGGGCCTCCCCCGCCCGCCGGTGGAGGAAGCGCCGACGGGCGGCGCCCAGCTCCGCCTCCGTCACCTCCCGGATCCGGTCGTGGCTGAACTCGTAGGAAGGGCCGGACCCTTCCCGGAGGAGGTGGCGCGCCACGAGCTCGTCCAGGGCCGCCGCCAAAGCCTCGTCGCCGAACCGGTGGGCCGCCGCGTCCCCGATCACCTCCAGGTCGAACCTCCGGCCCAGGACGGCGGCGAGCCCCAGGAGTTCCCTCGCCTCCGAGGTGAGTTGCGCGAGCCGGGATCGGATCACCCCCCGCACGCGCTCGGACAAGGCAGGCGGAGGGCCCCTCCCCGCCCCGTGCCCTGCCGTCTCCCCTTCCACGCGGTCCGTCCGCCCCCCGGCGCGGAGGGTCTCCAGGATGAAGAGGGGGTTGCCTTCGGTTCGCTGGTGAAGTGCCCGGCTTTCTTCCGGATTTAGGATTCTGGCCGCCACCTCCTGGGCCAGGCGGAGGGTCTCCTCGGGCCCCAGGGGATCCACCGAAACCTCCACGAGGCGGCCCCCTTGCCGCAGAGCCTCCCGCCACCCGGGAAGCCGGTCCGCGGCCGGAAGCTCGCCGGGCCGGAAAGTGGCCAGGACCAGGAAAGGGGCGGGTTGCTGAAACCGGAGGAAGTAGGCGAGCCACTCCAGGGTCTCCCGGTCGCACCACTGGAGGTCGTCCAGGAGAAGCATGGCGGGACGCTCCACCCCTCGGACGGCCCGTGCCAAGGCCTCGAAGAGCCGGGGGCGCCGCCACTCACCCTCGCTGGCGGCCCACACCTCCGTTTCGCCCGGGACGGCGGTGGCCGGAACCACCTTCGCCAGCTCGGCACGCCAGGGTGGCTCCAGGGCCAGAGCGGAGGCCATGAAGGGTTCGGCGGCGATCCACTGGCCCACCGGTTCATAGGGGAGGGAGCCCTCCCCCGCGTAGGCCCGCGCACGGGCCACGGCGTAGCCCTGCCGCTCCGCCCACTCCAGGAACTCCTCCCCCATCCGGGTCTTGCCGATGCCGGGGTCGCCCGTGAGGAGGGTGAGGAGGGACCGCCCCTCGAGGGCCCGGCCCCAGACCTCCAGGAGGCTCCGCCACTCCCGGCTCCGACCCACCAGAGGGACCGGGGAAGCGCTCGAGAGCGGCTCCCCGGCCGGGTCCCGGGCATCGGGGGTCGCTTCCCGGATCCGCCCGGCGAGAGCCGCGGTCTCCTCGTCCGGTTCCGCTCCCAGCTCCTCCTCCAGGACACGCACCAGCTCCCGGAAGATCCCCAGCGCCTTGGCCCGATCTCCCCGGAGTGCGTGGAGGCGGATCAGGTCCCGGTAGGTGCGTTCCCGGAGGGGGTCCATCCCACGGAGCCGGTCCGCCGCTTCGAGAGCTTCCCCGTACCGGCGTTCCTCCTCCAGGAGCCCGACCAAGCGCTCGAGACCGGCCTGCGCCTTCCGGCGGAGCCGTTCCCGCTCCTCCTCGATCCAGGGGTGGTAGGAGCCAGGGAGGAGATCCCCCCGGTAGAGCTCGGCCACCCGGACCAGAGCTTCCCGCTCGCCCTCCCGGTCGTCCCGCCGGGCGGCATCCTGGGCCGCGTCCCATGCTTCCTCGAAGGCGTGGACATCCACCCCGGCGGGGGCGTCCTCCCGCCACCGAACG
>SKSR01000046.1 GCA_007122885.1 Gemmatimonadota bacterium | reverse complement strand
TTCTGGAATTTGGGGTTCGTCGTTCAGGGTGGGCATGGCCAGGGATGAGGCCGTCCAGCCCATGCCGGACGCCAACCCCAGTCCGAAGAGGAAGGCCGCCGTGGTGTAGGCGAGTACTCGGGCCTTGGCTTGGAGGGGATCGAACATGCTGGGTCCTCGTCTGAGTCATAGAGGTTCGAAGACCGGGGAGAGGCACGAATTTGCCCCATGCCCCAGGGGTGCCCCGGGGCTCCCGGACTTCCATGGATTCCTACACGACGGAGCCCGAGGGAGGTCCCGGGCGCGCGAGATCGAAGGGGGTGCGCCCCGGATCCGGCCGTGAAGGCTCGAGCCGGATCCGGGACGCCTTTCCCTGTCATTACTTCACTTCCATTACTTCACTTCACTTCTCTTCGTCGACGATCTCGTAGTCGGCCTCCACCACCTCTTCCTCTTCGCCCTCGCCGGCCGCGGGTTCCTCGCCGACGTCTGCGCCGGCTTCCGACCCTTCGGCGGCTCCGGCCTCCTCCGCCTGGGCCTGGTAGATCTGCTGCCCCGCCGCCGAGAAGGCCTGCATGAGCTTCTCGCGGGCCTCGTTCATCCGATCGGGCTCGTCCGCCTTGAGGGCTTCCTTGGCCTCCTCCAAGGCGCTATCCAGCGGCTCCTTCACGGAGGCGTCCAGCTTCTCGCCCCACTCCTGGGAATCCTTCTCCACCTGGTAGATGAGGGAATCCAGGGTGTTTCGGGCCTCCACCCGCTGACGCTTCCGCTCGTCCTCTTCGCTGTGGGACTCGGCTTCCTTGACCATCTGATCGATCTCTTTCTCGGAGAGACCGGAGGAGGCCTCGATCCGAATGCTCTGCTCCTTGCCGGTGGCCCGGTCCTTGGCCGAAACGTTGAGGATCCCGTTCGCGTCGATGTCGAAGGTCACCTCGATCTGAGGCTGTCCCCTGGGTGCCGGCGGGATCCCCGTAAGCTGGAACTTGCCGATGGTCTTGTTGTCGGCAGCCATCTCCCGCTCGCCCTGGAGGACGTGGATTTCCACCGTGGTCTGGTTATCCTCGGCGGTGGAGAAGACCTCCGCCTTCTTCGTGGGGATCGTGGTGTTCCGCTCGATGAGCTTCGTCATGACCCCGCCCAGGGTCTCGATGCCCAGGGACAGTGGGATGACGTCCAGGAGGAGGACGTCCTTCACGTCTCCGGCCAGGACCCCCGCCTGGATCGCCGCCCCGATGGCCACCACCTCGTCCGGGTTCACGCCCTTGTGGGGCTCCTTCCCGAAAAAGCTCTGGACCACCTCCTGGACCTTGGGGATCCGGGTGGATCCGCCTACCAGGATGATTTCGTCCACGTCCCCACCCTTGATCCCAGCATCCTCCAGTGCCCGCTTCATCGGTGGAATGGTCCGTTGGACCAGGTCATCCACGAGCTGCTCGAACTTGGAGCGCGTGAGGGTCAGGTTCAGGTGCTTGGGTCCCTCCTGGGTGGCTGTGATGAAGGGGAGGTTGATGTCGGTCTGCATGGTGCTGGACAGCTCCATCTTGGCCTTCTCCGCAGCTTCCTTGAGCCGCTGGAGCGCCATGGCGTCCTGAGCCAGGTCGATCCCCTGATCCTTCTTGAACTCGTCCACGAGCCAGTCGATGATCCGCTGGTCGAAGTCGTCACCCCCCAGATGGGTGTCGCCGTTCGTGGCCTTCACTTCGAAGACCCCGTCCCCCAGCTCGAGGACGGAGATGTCGTAGGTTCCGCCCCCCAGGTCGAAGACGGCCACCGTCTGCTCCTGCTCCTTGTCGAGGCCGTAAGCCAGGGAGGCGGCGGTGGGCTCGTTGATGATCCGGAGGACCTCGAGTCCGGCGATCTTGCCCGCGTCCTTCGTGGCCTGTCTCTGTGCGTCGTTGAAGTAGGCCGGAACGGTGATGACCGCCTTCTCCACGCTCTGGCCCAGGTAGTCCTCAGCGGTCTGTTTCATCTTCTGGAGGACCATGGCCGAGATCTCGGGAGGGCTGAAAGTCTTGCCCACGTTGGGAACGTTGACCTGCACACGGCCCTCGTTGTCCGAGGTCAGGTCGTAGGCCACCAGCTTTCGCTCTTCCTCCACCTCCCCGGACCCACGGCCCATGAAGCGCTTTATGGACGCGATGGTGTTCTCCGGGTTCGTGATGGCCTGGCGCCGGGCCACCTGCCCTACGAGGCGCTCGCCGTCCTTGGTGAAGGCCACCACCGAAGGGGTCGTGCGCCCACCTTCGGCGTTCGGGATGACCGTCGGCTCACCCCCCTCCATGACGGCCACCACCGAGTTGGTGGTTCCGAGATCGATGCCGATGACCTTGCTCATATCCTCTCCTTGGAAGCTTCCGGTTTCAGAGGTTGGCCCCCCGCCCCTCCGAGGGCCGGAGCCGGGTTCGGCCCCTATGCTCCGCAACGTTCGTGCCCGCCGCTGACTCTTCCATTTCGCTCGGATCCAGCCAATCTGGCCGACGGCCGTGATGGGGACGGCCGTACTGGCAGGAATCCGGAGGGGATTCTATCGTTGGGCCATGGATATCCACGGTCTCGCCAGCGCCTTGCAGGAGCGGGTTCCGTCACCCCCGGAGGTCTTCGTGGTCCTCGGGTCGGGCCTCTCCGGCCTGGCCGGCGAAGTGGAGGACCCGGTCCGGGTTCCGTTTCTGGAGCTTCCAGGGCTTCCCCCTACAGGTGTGGAAGGCCACGATGGGGCGTTCATCCACGGACGCCTGGCCGGCCGGACGGTCCTCCTCCAATCGGGGAGGTACCACCTGTACGAGGGCCATCCGGCCGAGGTGGTGGCCGCTCCCACTCGGGTCGCTTGCCTTCTCGGCGCCAGGAGCGTATTGGCCACGAACGCCTCCGGTGGGATCGCTCGCCACCTGGGCCCCGGCGCCCTGCTCTTGTTGGACGACCATTTGAACCTGCAGGTCCGGTCGCCCCTGGTAGGGCCCGTGGCGGAGGGGGAGGAGCGTTTTCCCGACATGAGCGCCCCCTACGATCCGGAGCTCTCGAGCCTTTTCGAGGGGGCGGCACGCTCTCTTCGCCTGCCTGTCCAGCGGGGCGTCTATGGTGCGGTCCTGGGACCCTCCTACGAGACCCCCGCCGAAATCCGCATGCTCCGGACCATGGGGGCGGACGTGGTGGGGATGTCCACGGTGCCAGAAGTGCTCGCGGCTCGGGCTCGATCCGTCCCGGTGGTCGCCGTCTCCGTGGTGACGAACTGGGCCTCCGGGATCACCCCTGACCCCTTGGATCACCGGGAGGTGGTGCGGGCGGGGGAGGAGGCTGCGGCCTCTCTCCGAAGCCTGGTTCGAAAGGTGGCTCCCCGTCTGCCCTGACCAGGTTTCCCCCAGGCGGCCCCGCTGCCGGAATGGAAAGTTCCGGAGCGGGGCGGCCCTGAGAATCAGAGCCTGACGAAGTGGCTGACGGGCCCGTGACCGCGTCCCAGGCCCGGAGCGGTGCGGATTCCTTCCACCACGAAATCGATCGCCCGGTCCACTGCCTCCGGGAGCGGGGTCCGCCGAGCCAGCTCGGCGGCGGCCGCCGCCGAGAGCGTGCACCCCGTTCCGTGCACGTTGCGGGTCTCGAGTCGCCGGCGGCGCCAGCGACGAAGCTCCTTCCCGTCCCATAGCACGTCGACCACCTCATCCTCCTCCCCGTGCCCCCCCTTCACCAGGGCGGCCTGCGCCCCCAGCTCCACCAGGGCCCGGGCGGCGTCCTCCATTTCCTTTCGGCCTGGGATCTTCCGTCCCAGGAGGATCTCCGCCTCGTGGATGTTGGGCGTCACAAGGGTGGCCAGGGGCAGGAGAAGGCGGGCCACGGCCTCTTCCGCGTCTTCATCCAGGAGACGGTCGCCGCTGCTGGCCACCATGACCGGATCCAGGACGTAGTTCTCGAGCCGGCGGTCCTCGATGACCCTCCCCACTTCCCGGACCAGCTCGGCCGTGGCGAGCATACCGGTCTTGACCGCGCTCGGAGGGAGATCCTCGGCCACCGCCTCCACCTGGGCCCGGACCACATCCACGGGAACCGGGTGCACGGCCCGGACGCCCAAGGTGTTCTGGGCGGTGATGGCGGTCACCGCGCTCGTTCCGAAGACCCGGAATTGATGAAAGGTCTTCAGATCCGCCTGGATGCCCGCGCCACCGCCGCTGTCGCTTCCGGCGATTGTGAGAGCGATAGGGACGGGGGTGGGGGAGGTCATGACTTCCCGGTCTTCCAGAGGTTCGCAGGTCTCGGGCCCGGCACCCGCTCGGCGTTCGCCCAGGGGCCGGTGCCACCCAGGACAAGATAGTGGTGGTGGGGCAGGTGGTGCAGTGTCGGGGGGAGAGGGAAAGGGCCTCGGGAGGTTGTTTGAGGGTTTGCGTTTTCGAGGCTGGAGGCCGAGCTTGGTGCCGGTTTCTCCCCGGGAGGGGAGTTCCGTGGATCCCTTGATTCGAAGGTGCCCATGTCGCTTCAGCAACGCATTCGGTCCTGGCCCCTGCTCCTGGCGTCGGTGCTCGTCCTTTTCGGCTGCGTGGAGGGTGACGGTGGGATGCTGGATCCATCGGCGCAGAGCGGGGGGGAGGTGGCGTTGTCGGTGGTGCCGGAGGTGGAGCCGACCCTGGCCACGGGCACACCGGGGCCGCTGGCGAGCCTGCGATTGGAAGCCACACGGACGGATACCGGGGAGGTGGTGGGTCAGGCGGAGCGCTCGGTGTCGGAGGAGGACGAGGGGTGGACGGTGGACCTGCAGGTGGAGGTATCCGAGGGAGGGATGGAGGTGGTGGTCTCCATCGAGCTCATGGACGAAGCCGGACGGGTGGTGTGGAGCGGGGTGACGAGGCCCATCGGTGTGAGGCCCGGGGAAACGCCCTCCACGGCCCGCGTGACGCTGGGGCGGGGGTCGCTGGCGAACGCAACGGTGTCGGCTTTGGCCATCCAGGAAGGAGAGGAGGAGCTCCTGGAGGGGGAGGAGACGGCCTTCCAGGCAGAGGTGGAAGTGGGGGAGGGCGGCGACGCGGAGGGGGTGGAGGTGTTCTGGGAGTCCACGGATCCGGATGTGGCGGTGGTAGACGAGGAGGGCCGCGTGGAAGCGTTGGAGCCGGGCATGGCCGATATCGTGGCCACTGCGGGAAGGCACCAGGACGAGCGGACGCTGGAGGTGTTGCCTCGGGTGGAGGCGTTGGAGATGGAGCCCGAGGAAGCGGAGCTTACGGCGTTGGGTGAGGAGGTGGAGTTCCAGGTCCGGGCCGTGGATCCCCGAGGCGATCCGGTGGAGGGACGGGCCCTGGAGTGGTCGGTGGAGGACCCGGAGGTTCTGGAGGAGCTGGAGTCGGGGAGCTACAGGGCCGTGGGTGTGGGGACGAGCCTCGTGACCGTTGAGGTGGACGGAGCGGAGGCGGCGGCGAGGGTGGCGGTGGTACAGGAGGTGGCGGAGGTGATGTTGAGCCCCGGGGAGGTGGAGCTGACCGCCTTGGGCTCCACGGAGGGGCTGGCGGCCGAGGCCCGGGACGCCCGGGACAACCCCATCGAGGAGGAAGCTTCGGCGTTCCAGTGGAGCTCGTCGGACGAGGGAGTGGCCACGGTGGAGGACGGAGTGGTGACGGCCCGGGGGGAGGGGGAAGCAGTGGTGGAGGCGGAGCTGTCCGGCGAGTCGGGCCGGGCCACCGTGACGGTGACGCAGGAGGTGGCCGAGGTGGTGGTGGCTCCCTCGAGCTTCGAGCTGATGGAGGGTGAGGAGCGGACCCTCCGGGGGGTGGCCCGGGATCGGAACCAGAACGTGATCTCGGGAGCATCGCCGAAGTGGAGATCGGCGGATCGGAGCGTGGCTAGAGTGACGGACGCGGGGGTCGTGAAAGCGCTTCGGCCGGGAACGGCCGTGATCGAGGCCACGGTGGACACCGTGACCGGCTCCTCCTCGCTCACAGTGAAAGCCGAACCCGTGGACCAGATCCAGCTCGTGGCCGGAGGGTCGGATGGGACGGTGCTCCTCTCCCAGGACGGAGAGGGCTGGACGGAGGTGGACCCGTCCCCGACGGGGCACTCCCTGTTCAGTGGCCACTGGGGCGGGGGGCGGTGGGTCCTGGGTGCCGATGACCGGACGGTGATCAGCACGAGCGACGGGGACGAGTGGGTGGCTGACTCCTTCGGGGGCGAATACGGCGGAGCGATCCGGGATCTAGCCTGGAACGGAGAGGAGTGGCGGGCGGTGCTGGACTTCCCCCATGGAGCCATTCTCCGTTCCGACGATGGGGTGACATGGAGCCCGGATGCGCTGGCTCCCGCCGACGGCATTCTCACGGGCATCGAGTGGAACGGCTCCCACTGGGTGGTGGTGGGCGAGGGGAACACGCTTGCATGGTCCACGGACGGGGTGAACTGGGTGCCGGGTCACCTCCTCGAGGACCTCGGGCCCCACTTTCAGGATGTACGTTGGAACGGGCAGGTGTGGGTGGCCCTCGGGCTCACCGGCTGGGGGGAGACCGTTGTGGCTTGGTCGTCGGACGGTGCCGAGTGGTTCGGTTGGAGCTACGAGAGCGGAGAGCTTCGCGCCTTGGATTGGAATGGGAGTTACTGGGTGGCCGTCGGCGACTGGGGGGCCATCCTTACCTCCCAGGATGGAAAGAGCTGGACGGAGGCCACCATAGAGTATCCCCCGATGCCTGCCGGAGGGGAGGAGATCGGGATCGGAGTGGAGGCTCCCGACTTCCGAGACGTGACCTGGGCCGGGGATCAGTGGGTCGCCGTGGGAATGGAAGGGGTGGTGGTCCGGTCCACGGATCCTTCGGGTGGTACCTTCCAGTTCGTGGACTCCGGCACCTCGGAGGACTTGGAGGCCGTGGCGGCCCGGGAGCGTTTCCAGGCACCCGATGCCCCATCCGTGTCGATCCTGAGTCCGGAAGCGGAGGCGGTCTTTTCGTACGGGGAAGAGATGACCTTCGAAGGCGAGGCCCGAGACACCGATGGCCAAAGAATCCCCGACGAGGAGGACGACCTGGAGTACCAGGATCGGTGGCTCTGGCGAAGCGACCGGGAGGAAGAGCTCGGACGGGGCCGTCTCCTCGTCATCACGGCGAACATCGAGGACATGGACTCTCCTTTCGGGGACCACCGCGTGTACCTGAGCGTCACCGACGATCACGGGAGGGTGGGGCTAGCGGCGGTGAACATCTTCATCAGCTGCTAGCGTTCCTCCTCGGCCCTGCACAGGCCCATGTCGGTGCTTCGG
>SKSR01000049.1 GCA_007122885.1 Gemmatimonadota bacterium | reverse complement strand
CGAAGCCCGAGAGGGTGGCGGACATAGCCGAGATGGAGAGGGCGGCCACGCCGATCCCCTTCCCCGCCAGGAAGAAGTCTCCGGCTGTCCGGGTCTTCCGGGTGGCCCAGGCCCCGATGCCGGCCACCACCACGAAGTAGAGTATGGCCACCGCCACGATGGTGGGCTGGGCCACCTCGGGAAGCTCGGCCTCCTGGATCAACGGTCTCCTTCCCGGGACCGATCGCCCTTCCTCGCTTGGGGGTCCCCTGCCCGGACCTCCTCACCGGTTCCCCCTGAGCTCCCGGCGGCCGCTCGCCGAACCCGCTCCACCTCTCCCTCCGACAGACCGACCCGCCCGAAGCTCCAGGCGTAGAGGAGGGGGACGAAGAGTATGGGCACGATCCCGACCCCGTAGACGACCAGGGCGGCCCGTCGCGGAAGCCCGAGCCAGAGGACCGGATCTCCGGGATCCTCCGCCGGGAGAGCCAGAACGAGCGTGAACCCGCCGGCCAGGAGAAGGAAGATCGCCGCCAAGGGAATACCCAGCCCCTGCAAGCTTCCCCGGCGGGACGCTCCCAGGGCCATGAGGCCCGCCGTGAGCCCGGCCGTGGCCGCCGCGAAGAGAAACGGGGTCCATTCCGGTGCCCCTCCGGGCAGGAACGCGGCGGCATAAGCCACCGTCAGCGCGCCCACGGAGAGGGCCGTGGCCCCCAGACCCCATCGCCCGTTCACTTTCAACGACCCTCCAGGATTCCCGGTGCCCCTGTTGCGCCACCGCTCGTGCCTGCCCATGCATACCCGGGCCGCGAGGAGACCTACCCTCGCTTCCTGGTCCGGTCAACCCGAACCCGGTTCACCTCACACTCCGTCCCCCGAACCCGAGAGGCATCGATGTCCCCGAACATCCCGTTTTTCAAACAGGTGGACCAGTACGTGAACCGGGCGGCCCCCTTCGCGGAGCTTCCAGACGGCCTCCTGGCCCAGATCAAGGCCACCAACGCCGTCTACCACGTAAGCTTCCCCGTGGAAATGGATGACGGTTCGATCCGGGTGGTGGAGGGGTGGAGGGCCGCCCACTCGGTCCACAAGCTTCCGGTGAAGGGCGGCGTGAGGATAAGCGAGCACGCCTCGGAGGACGAGGTGACGGCTCTGGCCGCCCTCATGACCTTCAAATGCGCCTTGGTGGACGTTCCATACGGAGGAGGCAAGGGCGGGATCCGGGTGGAGAAGCACAACTTCTCGGAGCGGGAGCTCGAGCGGATCGTCCGCCGGTACACCTTCGAGCTCACTCAGAAGAACTTCATCGGGCCGTCCGTGGACGTGCCGGGCCCCGACATGGGAGTCGGAGCCCGGGAGATCGGCTGGATGGTGGACACCTACATGGCCTTGAGCACGGGCAAGCCCCACCTGCAGGCCGCTGTCACCGGAAAGCCCCTTCCCCTGGGCGGAATCCGGGGCCGGGTGGAGGCCACCGGCCGTGGGGTCTTCTTCGGGATCCGGGAGGCGGTGGACCAGAAGGACGACATGGAGGCCCTGGGGCTGGAGCCCGGCCTGGAAGGGAAGCGGGTGGTGATCCAGGGCCTGGGGAACGTAGGCTACTACGCGGGCCGCTTCCTCACCGACGCCGGGGCTGTGGTGGTGGGTGTGGCCGAGCGGGAAGGGGCCATCCACGATCCGAAGGGGATCGACGTGGAGGCCCTCTTCCAGCACCGGGCCCAGGGGGGCTCCATCCTCGAGTTCCCCGCCAAGGAGGCCCTGGAGGATGCCCGAGCCGGTCTGGAGCTCGACTGCGAGATCCTGGTGCCCGCGGCCCTGGAGAACCAGATCACTCCGGAAAACGCCCCCCGGATCCAAGCCCGGATCATCGCCGAGGGAGCCAACGGCCCCGTCACCGTGGACGCCCACGACATCCTGGCCCGGCGGGGAGTCCTCATGCTCCCGGACATGTACCTGAACGCCGGTGGTGTGACGGTTTCCTACTTCGAATGGCTCAAGAACCTCTCCAACGTCCGGCTCGGGCGAATGAACCGGCGCTTCGAGGCCGCCGCCCAGAACCGGGTCCTGGACGCCGTGGAGGTGGTGACCGGGAAGACGTTCGGTCCGGAGGTCCGAGAAGAGGTGGCCGTGGGCGCCCGGGAGGAGGACGTGGTGAACTCGGGGCTGGAGGACACCATGATCAACGCCTACCACGAGACGCGCGAGGCGGCCAAGGATTGGGACACGGACCTCCGGACCTCCGCCTACGCCCTGGCTCTCCGGAAGGTGGCCACCGCGTACCGGGACCGGGGAATCTTCCCCTGAGGCCCACCGGAGGGCCATCCGCCCCCGCTGCCCGGAAACCCACCCCCACCACAGCGCCGGCCAACGACGCATGAGCGGCGGCGGGGCAACCCTCCGGAACTGAAGGAATCCGATGCCCCTGACGGCGAAATCCACAACAGAATATCGATTAAGGGTAACATTTACCGATCCGCCATAAGGTTTTACCGTAGATATCGGTGAGACTTGTTCAAGTTCATCCCTCGCGGAGGAACCGTGATCGGCGATCGGGCGGACAGGATCCGGCGGTGGTGGTACGACCGTCCGATCCTCGTGAAGGGGCTCGTGGTGGTGGCCATTCCAGTCCTACCCCTTCTGGTCCTGAACCTCCTCTACTTCCCGGCCCAGTGGCGCGCCCAAGGGCTGGAAGAGGAAATGAGCTGGGCCGTGGAGGTGGCTCAGGAGAGCCAGGAGCTCCTCATCCCGGTCCTCAACGCGAACTCCAGCATCCGGGGGTTCGCCTTGAGCGGTGAGCGATACCACCTGGACGACGCGGACCGGTACCGGGCGCGGGTGCCGCCGGCCCTGGAGCGCCTGACGGCAACCCTGGAGGAGAACCCAGGGGAAGGGGGAGACACCGCCGCCCGGCGTGTGGAGGAACGGACGGAGAACGCCCTCGCCGCCCTGGACGAGCTCGAGCAGGCCGCGGAGGTGGCCGTGGCCCTGCCCAGCCCCGACACACCCCTTCCCCGAACCGTGGTGGAGGAAGGGACGGCGGCCATGGACTCCCTGCGCAGCGTTCTGGAACCCCTCCGAGAGGGTCCGGACCGGGTCCTGGCCCGCCAGGACGAGGTCTGGCTGGATCCCACGGGCCTCCCTCACCGGATCGTGGGACTCGCCAGCGTGGTGGGCGTGCTGGGGGGAGTCCTGGCCGGGGTCGTCTTCAGCACGAGCGTGGTCCGCAGAATCCGCCGCCTGGAGGATAGCACGGAGCGCCTCTCCCGAGGGGAGGAACTCCAGCCCGGCCTCCATTCGAAGGACGAGCTCGGTCGTCTGGCGTCCAGGTTGCAGGAGGCGCGGACCCTTCTGGTGGAGCGAGAGCGGGCCCTGCGGGAAAGCGAGGACCGGCTCTCCAAGGCCGTCACGGGCTCCAGGGACGGTCTGTGGGACTGGAATCTGGAAACGGATGAGATCTACTACTCCCCCCGTTGGATGGGCATGCTCGGCTACAGCGAGGAGGAGCTGGACGACGTCTACGAGACCTTCCGAACCCTGGTCCATCCGGAGGACCTACCCAGGGTGGAGCAGGAGATTCGCCGGCACCTCCGGGGAGAGACGCAGGAGCTCTCGGTGGAGATCCGCATGAAGCACAAGGACGGGAACTGGCGGTGGATCTACTCTCGGGGCCAGTGCGTCCGTGACTCCGACGGCCGGGCCATCCGGATGGCGGGCTTCCACTCCGACGTAACCGAGCGGCGACTCCGGGAGGACGAGCTCCGAGAGGCCCGCCAGGCGGCGGAAGCGGCCACCCAGGCGAAGAGCGCCTTTCTGGCCGCCATGAGCCACGAGCTACGGACCCCCCTCAACGCCATCATCGGCTTTTCCGAGCTTTTGGAGGACGGCACCGCCGGGGAGTTGAACGAAAAACAGACCGCCTATATGGGGAACGTCCTCTCCTCGGCCCGGCACCTCTTGAGCCTCATCAACGATATCCTGGACCTCTCCAAGGTGGAGGCCGGGAAGATGGAGCTCCATCTGGAGGAGTTGGATCCTGTTCCCATGCTCAGCAACAGCGTCACGATCATCCAGGGGGCGGCCCGGAAGAAGGGGGTGGCGATCCAACAAGACCTTCCGGACGAGCTACCCCCGCTCCGGGTGGACCAGGCTCGTCTGAAGCAGGCCGTCTACAACCTCCTCAGCAACGCCGTGAAGTTCACCGAAGAGGGAGGGCGGGTCACCCTGGGAGCAGAGGCGACGGATGAGGAGCTCCTCATCCGGGTCCGGGACACGGGAATCGGAGTCCCCCCAGAGGACCTGGACCGGATCTTCGGTGAGTTCGAGCAGGTGGAGTCGTCCTACGCCCGCAGCCAACAGGGAACAGGGTTGGGCCTTCCCCTCACCCGGAAGCTGGTGGAGCTCCACGGCGGCCGGGCGGAGGTGGAGAGCGTTCCCGGTGAAGGGAGCACCTTCACCCTTCGACTGCCCCTGGATGGCCCCCCGGAAGCCGGTGCCGGGCCGGCGGAGACTCAGGAACCGGCGGCTGACCCCTCCGGAGAGAGGCCTTCCGGAACTCCAGGATCCCCCACGGTCTTGGTGGTTGAGGACGACCCGTCCCTCCGCCGTCTCCTCCGGGCCTACCTGGTGGAGGAGGACTACACCGTCCTGGAGGCGAGCGATGGCGAGGAGGCGCTGGAGGTGGCCCGACGCGAGAAGCCCGACGCCATCACCCTGGACATCGTCCTTCCTCGGAAGGACGGATGGCAGGTGCTCCGCGAGCTCAAGGAGGACCCCGAGACCCGAAACATCCCGGTCTTGACCGTCACCGTAAGCGAGGACCGGGAGCTGGGCCTCACCCTGGGGAACGCGGGCTTCTTCACGAAGCCGGTGGACCGCCAGGCCCTCGTGGATGCCATTTCCGCCCTCGTCCCGAGAGGAGGGGCGGGTCTCCGCATCCTGGCCGTGGACGACGAGGATGACGCCCGCACTCTCATCCGCTCCACATTGGAGCAGCAGGGCCACGAAGTTCTCACCGCGTCCGGAGGCCGGGCGGGAATCGAGCTGGCCCGAAACGAGATGCCGGACCTGGTGATCTTGGATCTCATGATGCCCGAGGTGAGCGGCTTCGATGTGGCCGTCGCGCTGCGCGAAGAACCTGGCACCGCCCGGATTCCCATCCTGGTCTGGACCGCGAAGGAGCTCACCGCCGGGGACCGTGAGCGGCTGAACAGCAAGGTACAGGAGGTGAGGGTGAAGGGCTCCAAGGAAGATCTCCTGGAGGCTCTCCGCCGGGTCACCTCCACCCGGGAGGACGCATGAACTCGCCGCCGCCCACCGTCCTCGTCGTGGAAGACCACGCCCTCAACATGCAGCTCGCCACCGACCTCTTGGAGGCCGACGGGATCCGGGTCCTCCAAGCCGAAGCGGCGGAGGACGGGCTCGAGCTGGCCCGGAGCCATCACCCGGACCTGATCCTCATGGACGTACAGCTTCCGGGAATGGACGGACTCACGGCCATCCGGCAGCTCCAGGAGGACCCTGATGCCCGGGACATTCCCGTGGTCGTCCTCTCCGCCCACGCCATGGAGGCGGACGAAGCGAAGGCCCGGGACGCAGGTGCCCACGGGTACATCGCGAAACCCATCGACACGCGGGCCTTCGTGGGAACGGTCCGCGCCTACCTTCCGGAGAGCCAGTGAGCGGACCGAGCGAGCAGGAGACCCAACGGGTCGGAGACATTCTCGTGGTAGACGACGAGGCCCCGAACCGGGACCTCCTGGAAGGGATACTGGAGGCCCAGGGGTTCACGATCCGAACCGCCGTGGACGGGGAAGCCGCTCTGTGCGCCGTGGACGAGAAGCTCCCGGACACGATCCTCCTGGACGTGATGATGCCGGGCATGGACGGCTTTCAGGTGTGTCGGCGGCTCAAGGGGAGCGAGGAGACGGCCCACGTGCCCATCCTCCTGGTGACCGCCCTGTCGGAGCGGGAGGACCGGATCACCGGGATCGAGGCCGGGGCGGACGACTTCCTCCAAAAGCCCGTGGACCGCACCGAGGTGCGCCTCCGGGTCCGGAACGCCGTCTCCAGGAAGCACCTCTTCGACGAGCTCCAGGAGAAGTACCGGAGGCTCCAGGAGCTGGAGAAGCTCCGGGACGACCTCACCCGGATGCTCGTCCACGACATGCGCTCCCCTCTCACGGCCATCTCCACGAACCTGCAGCTCCTGGAGATGTCTCTGGAGAACCGATTGGACGACGAGGTGGCCGAGGACCTGGAGCACGCCCGCACCGGAGTCTCCGTCCTCATGGACATGGTGAACATGATCCTGGACGTGAGCCGGTCCGACGAACTGGACGTGGCCCTCCAGACCGAGGAGGCGGACCTTTCCGAGCTCGTAGAGAAGGCCGTCTCCCCCCTCCTCTCCCTGGCCAAGGACCACCAGGTCGCCTTGGACGTCCCCGGGGATCCCCTGCTGGTGGAATGCGACCCGGACCTGATCCGCCGTACCATCACGAACCTCTTCGGCAACGCGGTGAAGTTCACGCCCGAGGGCGGAGCCATTACGGTGGCCGCTCGAAGAGGGGAAGCCACCCTCCGGGTGGAGGTCTCGGACACGGGGCCCGGGGTGGATCCGGAGGAACGGGACCTCATCTTCGAGCAGTTCACCCGCGGCACGGCGGGGCGGAGCGAGACCGCCAAGGGCTCCAAGGGTCTCGGCCTCTCCTTCTGCAAGCTGGCCGTGGAGGCCCACGGGGGGCGGATCGGCGTGGAGAGCGAGCCCGGCCAGGGGAGCACGTTCTGGTTCCGGCTGCCTCTGAACGGGACGGGGGCGTAGGGATTGGACGGCCGCCGGAGGTGGCCGGCCACCTTCGGCTCAGCGGGTCACTACCCGCCGGCCGGCCGGCGGCCCAGGCCCGCTCCATCCCCTCCTCCCCTCTCCAGGAGGCAGTACAACGCCGGCGTGGTGGTGAGGACGAAGAGGGTGGAGGAGAGGAGGCCGCCGATGAGGGCGTAGGCCAGGGCGTTCCATATGGTGGCGTCGCCGGTGGGCATGAACAGGACCAGGGGGAGGAGGCCCAGAACGGTGGTGACCGTGGTCATGAGGATGGGCCGGACGCGCTCCAGGGTCCCCTTCACGACGGCGGTCCGGAGGGCCAGATCTGGGGCCTCGCTCCGGACGCGGTTGATGTGGTCCACGAGGAGGATGGCGTTGTTCACCACGATCCCGCCCATCATGATGACGCCGATGAACGCCT
>SKSR01000105.1 GCA_007122885.1 Gemmatimonadota bacterium | reverse complement strand
CCTCTACTCCACCGACGAGTTCGGATACCTGCGGATCCCGGACCGGTACTGCACAGGCTCCTCTCTCATGCCGAACAAGAGGAATCCGGACACCGTGGAGCTCTTGAGAGCGCTCCACGGTGTGGTGGTGGGCGCCCGGAGTGAAGTGGAAGAGATCCTTTCCCTTCCTTCCGGCTATCACCGGGATCTGCAGGGCACGAAGGAGCCGCTCCTGCGAGCCTTCGGCCGGGCACTCCAAGGCCTGGCCCTGGTCCCCGAGCTCCTGGAGGGAGTGGAGTGGGACCGGAAGCGGCTCACGGAAGCCATGACCACCGACATGCTGGCCACGGGCCGGGCCGAGGACGCCGTCCGAAGGGGCGTCCCCTTCCGGGAAGCCTACCGTGAAGCCGACGCCCCCGGCCTACGTTCAGGCCGGACGAAGCCCGGGACCCAGGACTCTCTCCGGGCTCGAGTCTCCCCAGGCGCCGCCGGAAACCTTCGCCTCGACCTTCTCCGGGAAAGGCTGGAGGCGTTGGCCCCTCCCTCCGACCGATGACGGGTCGGAGCGAGGCGGGATGCCGGGCCGGCTCCCAGGGGCGGACCGGTGCCCCGGGAGTTCAGCTTGCGCCCGCGTTCTCGGAGGAACAACTTCGGTGGGGGAATCACTGGGGTGTCCGTTTCCCCCCTTGTCGGCCACTTCTCGTCCATGGAATGCCGGTTTCCCCGTCCGGTTCCCGAAGACCCTGAATCCCCGGCTTCTCTTTGACTGAGACCGTCCCCGGCAAGCCCGCGGCATCCCCACGACTTTCCGCATACTACGAGCTGACGAAGCCGGGAATCGTCGCGTTCGTCGTCCTCACCGCCGGCGTGAGCTTTCATGTGGCGGCTGGCGGACGCCCGGCCCTGGCCCCCCTGCTCCACACGCTGCTCGGGGTCCTTTTGGCCACCTCGGGAGCGCTGGCACTGAACCAGTACCTCGAGCGGAGCGTGGACGGGCTGATGGAACGCACCCGGACAAGGCCGCTGCCTTCGGGTCGCCTGTCGCCGGGAGAAGCCCTCCTGTTCGGGACCGCCCTCGTCCTGCTGGGGGTCGGATACCTCTGGGCGATGGTCCACTCGCTCCCGGCGCTCCTGACCCTTGCATCGGCGCTGGCGTACAACGGCCTCTACACCCCCATGAAGCCCCGCTCTTCCCTGGCCACCCTGGTGGGCGCCATCCCAGGGGCCATGCCCGCGCTGATCGGATGGGGCGCCGCCACGGGGACCCTGGCGGCCGGTGCCGCCGTCCTGTTCGGCATCGCATTCCTCTGGCAGCTTCCCCATGTTCTGGCCCTGGCCTGGGTGCTCCGCCAAGACTACGAGCGGGCCGGCTTCAGGCTGGTCCCTCCCGCTGATCCGGAGGGACGGGCCATCGGGCGGCAAATGATCCTGTATTCGGCAGCTCTCCTTCCGGTGAGCCTCTTGCCCACGTTCCTGGCGCTGACTGGAAGCGTGTACCTCTACGGGGCCCTTGGCCTTGGCCTTTCCATGCTCGCCCTCTGCGTGAAGGCGCACCGGGAGATGAGCCTCGAACGGGCTCGGCAAGTCTTCCTGGGCTCCCTCCTCTACCAGCCCCTCCTTCTCGGCCTCATGTTCATGGATACGATCCGCATCTGACCAAGGAGGTTACCGTCCATGCCCCGCTTCCTCCTCCTACTCGCCTCCGCTGTCGTCGTCGCCACCCATCCCAGCTCCGGAGTGGCCGCCCAGAGCTCCACTGATGCCCGGGACCGAATGGACAGGAACCGAATGGACAGGAAGGGTCCGACCCATTCCGAAGATCGGGCCCAGGACCGCCCCCGGGCCCGGGAGCTCGGGATCCGGGTGGGCGTCTTTCCCACCGGATCGCACAACGCCATCACCGATGTGGAGGGAGTCCGGGTGGGCCAGGTCACCGTCGAGGAAGGAGATCGGGTGAATACCGGAGTCACCGCCATCCTTCCCCACGAAGGAAATCCCTTCCTGGACCGGGTTCCGGCGGCAATTCACGTGGCCAACGGGTTCGGGAAGCTGGTGGGAATCACCCAGGTGCGGGAGCTGGGCGAGCTGGAAACCCCCATCCTCCTGACCTGCACCCTATGCGTGTGGCGCGGGGCCGACGCCATGGTGGAATGGCTCGTGGAGGGAGACGGGATGGAGAACGTCCGCTCGATCAACCCGGTGGTCGGGGAGACGAACGACGGAGCTCTGAACGACATTCGAGCCCGTCCGATCGGGAAGGAGCATGTCCGAAGGGCCTTGGAAGAAGCGTCGGACGGTCCCGTGGAAGAGGGCTCGGTGGGAGCGGGCCGGGGCACTCGGGCGTTCGGCTGGAAGGGAGGGATCGGCACCAGCAGCCGAACTCTCCCGGACGAGCTGGGCGGTTGGACCGTGGGTATCCTCGTCCAATCCAACTTCGGCGGCATCCTCTCCATGGCTGGAGCCCCGGTGGGCCGTGAGCTCGGACGCCACTCCTTCCAAGACGTGGTGGGTCGCCAGGAGGAGGGCTCCATCATGATCGTGGTGGCCACGGACGCCCCGCTGTCGGACCGAAACCTGGAACGCCTGGCACGACGGGCCGTCGTGGGGCTCGCCCGGACCGGATCCTTCATCTCCAACGGATCGGGAGACTACGTCATCGCGTTCTCCACCTCCTCGGCGGTACGCAGAGCACCGGGCCAGGAGCGGCACGCGTCTGAGGAGCTCTCAAACCCGGAAACTTCTCCTCTATTCCAGGCGGTGGCGGAGGGGACGGAGGAGGCCGTCTACAACTCGATCCTACGGGCCACGTCGGTGACGGGGATGGGCACCACCGCGGAAGCCATCCCCCTGGACGAAGTGGAGGAGGTACTGAGGCGACACAACGTCCTCCCGGACCGATAGACGCAAACGGGCCCCGAGCAGCCCGCGCCCCCGGACGATCCCGGAGGCCCCTTCGCCGCTCGAGGCCCGCATCCCTCCTTGCCTCCCCGGGAGCAAAACCCGGGGCGTCCCACGTCCTCAGCCCAGCTCGGCCACCCTCACGTCCTCCACTTCGTCGATCCCCCGAAGCTGCTCCAGCAGGTCCGACGTGATCTCCCCATCCACCGACACGGCGGCCAAGGCCGCCCCGCCCGGCTCCAGGCGGGACTGGTGGTACCCGGCGATGTTGAGGCCGCCGGTGCCCAGGAGATTGCCCACCTTCCCGATGACTCCAGGGACGTCCCGATTCCAGAGGACGATCATGCTTCCCTCGGGAACCATGTCGATCTTGAAGTCATCGATTTGCACCACCCGGGGATGCTTGTCTCCCAGGAGGGCGCCCGAAATCCGGACGGTCCCCTCCTCCGCTTCCAGGCGGGCCTCCAGGAACTCGGCGAAGTCCGCCTGCCGGGAGACGGTGGACGTGGCCACCTCGATTCCCCGGGCCTCCGCCAGGTGGAGGGCGTTGACGAAGTTCACCTCGTCACTTCCCAGAATCTCGGTGAGGAGCCCGGTGAGAACTGCGGAAGAAAGCGGGACGAGGGCATCCTCCTCCCTGCCCGCGTATCGGATCTCGATCCCCTTGATCCCCCCCCTGGAAAGGGCGCACGCGAGCCGCCCGACCCGCTCCGAGAGCTGAAGTAGGGGCCGGAGCCGCTTGAGCGTCTCGCCCCCGATGGCCGGGGCGTTCAGGGCACGGGACAGGTCTCCATCCACCAGCGCCGAGCGGATGGCGCTGCAGATCTCGGACGCCACCAACTCCTGCGCCTCCACAGTGGATGCACCGAGATGGGGCGTCAGAACCAGGTTCGGAGCGTCCCGAAGTGGGCTCCCCTCCTCCAGAGGCTCGTTCTCGTAGACGTCCAGCGCCGCTCCGGCGATCCAGCCTTCGCCCAAGGCTTTCGCCAGGACCGCCTCATCCACCAATCCACCACGGGCCACGTTGACGAGGTAGGCGGTGGACTTCATCCGCTGGAGCTCCTCAGCTCCGATCATCCCCTTGGTGGTCGAGGTCAGGGGCGTGTGCAGCGACACCACGTCGGCCTGCTCCAGGATCTCGTCCAGAGAGGCACGGTCCACCCCCAGGTCATCGGCCCGATCATCGGCGAGATAGGGATCGTGGGCCAGAACCTTCATCCCGAAGGCCCGGGCGCGGCGGGCCACCTCGCCTCCGATCCGCCCAGCGCCCACCAGACCCAGGGTCTTGTCGCGGAGCTCCGTCCCCTTGAACTGGGAACGCTCCCACGCACCCGAACGGAGGGATTGGTCGGCAGCCGGAATCCGACGAACAGCGGCCAGCAAGAGGGCGAAGGTAAGCTCAGCCGCCGAAACCGTGTTCCCGGCCGGGGCGTTCAGGACCGGAATTCCGAGCTCGGTGGCCGCCTCCACGTCGATGTTGTCGACCCCCACCCCGGCACGGCCGATCACCCGGAGTGCCGGGGCGCGCTCCATGAAATCGCGATCCACAGTGGTGGAGGACCGGACGATGACGGCATGGGCCCCTCCCAGGGCCTCGTGGAGCCGGGATTCCTCCCAGCCCGCCGCCTCCACCACCTCGAAGCGAGGATCCTCGGACAGGAGGCGAAGACCGTCCGCCGAGACCTTGTCGGGAACCACGATCCGGAACGTGCTGGGCCGATCCTGGTCCAGGCCTTGCTCCCCTCCTTCGTCGCCGGACCGGTGCGCGCCCACGGGTGACCACTTCTTCGTATCGGTATCTATGCTCATTGGGTGATGACCTCCTCCACCACGTCGAGAAGTGCGTTCAAACGCTCCAGGTTCTGCTCGCCCATGTGACCGATCCGGATCGTCTCCTTCTTGAGCTTTCCGTAGCCGGTGGCGATGACCCACCCTCGGCGACGGAGATCCCCGGCGATGGCGGGTCCGTCCGGTCCGTCGTCGGGCAACCGGACGCAGGTCACAGTAGGCGAACGACCACCCTGCGGGGCCAGGACGGAAACGTCGAGACTTCGCCGATCCCGGAGCTCATCCACCCACGCCCATGTCCGCTCGGCCATTTCCCGGTGCCGGCTCCATCGTGCTTCCATCCCCTCCTCTCGGATCCTCTCGAGCTGAGCCCTCAAGGCGTACATGATGGGAATGGCCGGGGTCGACGGCGTATTCCGCTTCTTCAGACGCTTGTAGAACTCCACCAGATCCAGGTAGAGCCCCCGGTCCGGGAGCCCTTCCGCCCGTTGCAGAAGTCGCTCGGAAGCCACGCCGAAGGCGAGCCCGGGCGGGACGGCCAGCGCCTTCTGCGTCCCCGTGAGGGCGAAATCGAGCCCCCACTCGTCCGTCTTCAAGGGAGCTCCTCCGGCCCCTGACACAGAATCCACCATGAGGAACACGTCGTCGTGCTCGCGGACCGCTGCTGCGATCTCGCTCAGAGGATTCAGCGCACCGGTGGAGGTCTCGGAATGGACCACCGTTACCGTGTCGTAGTCCCCCCCGGCCAGACGCTCACGGACCTGGTCCGGATCGTGAACCTCACCCCAGGGAATCTCCAACCGATCCACGGGCTTTCCGCAAAGCTCCGCGATCTTGGCGAAGCGTTCGGAGAAGGCGCCGTTCACCAGGGCCAGAAGCCTCCGACCCACGCCGGAACGGATCCCGGCCTCCATGAGCCCGGTGGCCGAAGAGGTGCTCACCGCCACCGGCCGTTCCGTCTGGAATACGGTCCGAAGTCCCACCTGCAGCTCCTCCATGAGCTCCTCGATCTCCGGGCCCCTGTGCCCGATGATCGGACCGGTCTGGGCTTCCAAGACCTCGGGCCGGACCGCCGTGGGTCCGGGGAGAAAGAACCGCTCGAAGGCCACGGGCGCGTCGTTCGATGTCCGGCGATCCGCTGTGGTCTGTTCCACGACTCGGTTCCTCCTCAGCCCCTGGGGCTGTCAGCGTGCGGCCGGGACCGAAGAAGCGGACGACCTCCCAGCCGGGAGGTCGTCGGCGGCTCGGCCCCAGCACGCACGTACGTTCTGAATTCGGGATTCGGCCCGGCGAAGAGAAATTTAAGATAACCGATGCGGAGATTTGTTGTACCCCGGCCTGCGGGTCACCGCCAGTGGTCCTTCCATTTATCGTACTGGATCGCACGGATCCCGGCGTCCCGAAGGACCTGGAGGCCGGCGGCGTCACGGTAGCGCTCTCGGTAGTAAAGGTGGGAAACCTCGGCCTGGACCATGAGCTTCGCGCACATCACGCACGGAGAGGCGGTGACGAAAGCCACCACCGGCTTCAGGAATACCGAGCCCTTCACCAGGGCGTTCATCTCCGAGTGGATGCACCCGCACGACCCTGGCTCGAGGGAGTCGCACCGGTTGGGGAAGCCACGGGCGTTCCCATTGTACCCGATCCCCACCACGTTTTCCAGACCGAAGTCGGTAATCACCGTTCCCACCTGAAGGCGCCGGCAGGTGCTCCGCTTGGCGAGCTCCTCAGCCATCCGCATGTAGACCTCGAAGAGTGGCGGCCGGTCCACCACCCAGGACTCGGTGAGAGTGGAGTCGGCCTCTGCCACCACGTTCAGTGGATGAACGTTCTCGGAAACGGTGTCCTTGTAGAGGGTCGGCATGGTCCGAGGATCCGCTCGGGACCGCCCTTCCGTCAAGGGCGGCACTTCCCGTGGAGGCCGGGCCTTTGCATTCTTCTACGATGAGCGAGCCCTGCATGGAAAGCGCAGAGAGGGGGGTCAACCCGGACGCCGACCTGCGGCGCGTCCTGGACGAAGCCCGTCGGGTGGTGGTGAAGATCGGATCATCCCTTCTCCTGGAAGGGGAGACCCTCCGACGGGCCTGGCTGGATGCCCTGGCCCGGGACGTGGCCGCCCTCTGCGGGGAAGGCCGTTCCGTGGTCGTGGTCTCCTCGGGAGCCGTGGGCATGGGCCGAAACGCCGTGGGCGGAAAGACCTCGGAAATCGCGGAGCGGCAAGCTGCGGCGGCGGTGGGTCAGATCCGGCTGAGCGAAGCGTACCGGGACGCCCTTTCTCGCATGGGGCTGGAGGCCGCCCAGGTTCTCCTGACACCGGACGACACGGAGGACCGACGGAGACATCTGAACGCCCGGGCCACGCTCGAGGTCCTCCTGGGCCGTCGAATCGTTCCGGTGATCAACGAGAACGACACGGTGGCCACGGAGGAGCTCAAGTTCGGCGACAACGACCGCCTGGCTGCCCGGGTGGCCCAGCTCATCAGCGCCGACCTGGTCGTCCTGCTCTCCGACGTGGACGGGCTCTACACCTCGGATCCGCGGGCCGGGGGCGGAGGCGAACCCCTGCCCCGGGTCGACTCCATCACCCCGGAGGTGGAGGCCATGGCCGGCGCCCGAGGAGGCCCCCTGGGTACGGGCGGCAT
>SKSR01000198.1 GCA_007122885.1 Gemmatimonadota bacterium | reverse complement strand
GAGAGGCGGCGCCGAAACAAGGCTCGCATCCTCTGGACCGTGGTCTTGGGAGTGGTGTTGGGGGGGCTTTTCACCAAGCTCTCCGAGCTCTTTCTCCCGGAGAGCGCTGCCCGGGATTTTCTCACCACCTCTGTCGCCGCATCGGTGGGTCCGGTGGCGGTCGACATTGTGGTCGTGGCCCTCACGCTGGGACCGTTCGTTCTCACGGTGAACGTTCTGACCGTGGTAGGGGTGGGGCTGGTAGCGCTGGTGGCCCGCTCGCTGATCTGAGGAGATCGGCCGAGGGGCGCCCACCCGAATTCAACGGAGGAAGTGGCGATGTTTGGTGGACTCGGAATGTGGGAGGTCATCCTGATCTTTCTGGTGGTCTTGCTCCTCTTCGGGGCAAAGAGGCTGCCGGAGATCGGCTCCTCCCTGGGCAAGGGGATCCGGGAGTTCAAGGGGTCGCTCAGGGACATCGAGGGCGAGCTCCGGCTCCCGGAGTCGGACAAGGCCGGCACCCCCGGTGCCCCGGAGCCTCCGGCCCCGGAGGAGGAGGAAGAGGGCGAGAGCGGCGAAGAAAACGGGAGCCCGCGCAGGTTGACGAACAGCCAGTAGCGGTCCCCCCGGCCCGCCTGGGGAGGCGGAAGGGGCGGGAGACGAAGGAAGGTCTTGTCGCCCCGAACGCTGGGTGGATCCGGCCCTCACGCCTGTGTAGGTCCGATCGGAAAAGCGAGCGCCCCGGGACGGAGTTCCGTCCCGGGGCGCTTCGTACATCCGGCCGCCCCTACGACCCCTCCGGCCGCCGGAGGGGTCGTAGGGGCGCTCTCGATTCGATCAGAAGACCATGGGCATCTGGGGCTGGTCCTCCAGATCTTCCTGCATCTCGAATACCTCGGCCCGGTTGTCCTGGATTCGGACGGTCTCCCGGAGGCCGGCGAGCCACTGTTCCAGGCGGTCCTCGCGGATCTCGTTGATCCGACGGGCCCGCTGCTGCTCCTTCTGTGCTTCCCACGCCTCTTCATCGGCCGGGAGCCGCTCCACGACCTCCACGATGAAGACGTTGCCCTCCGATGCCACGGCTCGTGAGAAGCTGCCTTCGGGAAGACCGAAGGCCGTTCCGATCACCTGGTTCTGATGGCCCACCCCCGGTACGAAGTCGGAGCGGGTGAAGGGCTCCGGCTCCATTAGGGTCAAGCCTTCCCGTTCCGCCAGCTCCTGGAGGGTGGCTCCCTCCTCCCGGAGGCTCCGGGCCAGCTCCTCGGCCTCCTCCCGGGCCCGTTCCACCTTCCTTTCGGCCCGGAGGATCTCCCGGATCCGGGGTTCCGTGTCCTCAAGGGACTGGTATCCGGAGGGGCTGTAGCGTGCCAGCTCCAGCATGTAGAAGGCCTCCGAGCCCTCGAAGACCTCGCTGATGGCGCCGGGAGCCGCCATGTCATCGAACACCCAGTGGGCCCCTTCGCTGGCGCGGCCCACGCCCGGAAGGATCGGAAAGTCCTCGGTGAACGATCCCTCACGGACGGTGAGGCCCTTTTCTCGAGCCGCCTCGTCCAGGGAAAGGTTCTCCCCGAGGGCCTCCAGAGAGTCCGCTCGACTCAGGAGCTCGAACTCCGAGTCGTCGCTCCGCTGGATGGGGACAACGATGTGCCGCGCTTCGGCCGTGTCGTCATCCCGGGAGAGGACCTCGATGAGATGGAAGCCCTGGCCCGATTCCACCGGGTCGCTCACTTCGCCTACAGGGAGGGAGAACACTGCAGCCTCCACGGCGCCGGGGACGGCACCCTCTCCCCGGGTCAGGGTGCCCAGGTTGCCGCCCGCTTCCGCAGTGGCCTGGTCCGCAGACTCCTCCCGGGCCACCTCCTCGAAGTCTTCACCCTCCGCGAGCCGGGTCCTCAGGTCCTCCACCCTGTCGCGGGCCATGGCGGTGTCCGTGGCCGTGGGCGCCCGGGTGAGCGTCACGTAGCGGACTTCGGCCCGGGCGGGGATGGCGAACTCCTCCCGGTTCTCCTCGTAGTACGCTTCCACCTCCGCGTCCGAGACCTCCACCTCCGCGTCGTCGATCCGCTCCCTGGGGTTCAGGGCCAGGAGTCGGGCCCGAACCTGCTCGTTCTCCGCCTTCCACTCACGCCAGAGCTGCTTGTCCGAGACGTAGATCCCGGCAGTGAGCTGACGCATGAGCTTGCTCTGAGGAATGACTTCCCGGTAATACTGCTCGAGTTGCAGGAGAAACTGCGGGTCCGTGGAGGCCGAAGAGAGGAACTGGTGGTACCGATTCAGGTCGAACTGACCGTCCTCCCCCTGGAACGCCGGGTCGTTCCTCAGCGCCGGCGGGGGGCTGAACCGGGCCGCCTCCCGGATCTCCTGGTCCGTAACGCGAATTCCGCGCCGGTTCAGCTCCTGCTCGATGAGGATCTGGTCCACGATCTCGTCCCACGCCATGTCCTCGATCTCCCGGTTCTGCTGGGAGCTGATCGGAGCGTCCTGGGTCTGCTGGACCTGGTCGTAGACGTTGCGGTAGGTGGCTTGCCAGCGCTCCACCGAGACGGATGTGCCGCCCACTTGGCCCACGTCCCTCATTCCCATGGCGCCACCACTGGCGTCCATCCCCCACTCGAAGACCATGAGAGCCACGAAAGCGGCTGCCGTGATCAGCATGATCCACTTCGTGTTCTCCCGCATCTGTCTCATCATAAGCTTGCTGCACCTCCGCGGGTTCCGTACCCGCCCATGGTTCCCTGGGGGGGCGATCACCGACCCGGGCCGCGAAGCCCGGGCAGGCCTCCCCCCGAAGCGCCCAACGTTAACCGCGAGTCCAGGCCCGCTCAAGGCGAAGGCCAGCGGTTCGTCCGCGTTGACACTCCTTCTCTTTTACCGGTATACTGCCCGAATCGTTTCGCCCCATCCCCCGTTCGTGCCAAGCCTAGGGAGCCGCCCTTGGGAACGGAGTCCGTGGAGCAGGAGATCCGCGCCCTCGAGTCCCGCCTGGAGGCGGAGGGCGATCCGCACGGTCGGGCCTTCGCCCCCCTCGCTGATGCGTACCGCCGGGCCGGGCGCCACGACGAGGCCGCAGCGGTCCTGAAGGAGGGGCTTTCCCGCCATCCGGGGGCAGCCACCGGACACGTGGTGGCCGGGCTCCTCCATTGGGACATGGGGAACTCGGAAGAGGCGGAGCGATCGCTGCAGCGGGTCCTGGAGCTGGACGACGAGAACGTGGTCGCCCTGGAGGTCCTGGCGGAGTTGGCTCTCGAGGCGGGAAGCCGGGATCGAGCCCGGGACCTGTTCCATCGAGTTCGGGCCCTGGATGCCTTCCATCCGACCGCGGAGGACCGGATCCGAGAGCTGGAGGCGTCCGGCTCTCCGGACCCCGGGGCGGATCCAACTCTGCAGGAGGACGCGGTGAGGGGCGATTCCGGAGACGGCAGGAGGGCGGACGCACCGCCTGGGGACGCGGCGGATGGGGGCGCGCCCGATGGCGAGGACACCGAAGTCTACACCCGAACCATGGCGGAGCTCTATGCGAGCCAGGGCCTGACGGATCGGGCCCTGAAGGTTTTCCGCCGGTTGGCGCGGGAGGATCCGGACGACCCCGAGCTGCAGCGGAAGATCGAGGAGTTGTCGGGGGCGGACCGGACCGCGGAGGACGGCCCGTCCGATTCGGAGGACGAGGAGGACCTCCGCTTCCCGGCGTCCGAGGCGGATCCGGGGAGAGCCCAGGTGACCCTGGACGACGTGGCCCCGGGTGAGGACCCGGGCCCGTCGGCCCTTTCCGGTCATCGCCCCATGAGAGGGACCGAAGCCCCGGATCGTGTCCGTTCCTTTCCTCCCGCCGCCGAGGATCCCCGGGAGTCGGCTCCCCAGTGGGCCGGAGACGAGGACGAGGCGGACTTAGGCGATCCGGCCCCCTTCCCGTGGGGCCCCGAGGAGGACGAGGCCCAGGAGCCGGACGGGGCACTGACCGCCGGCCCTTCGGAAACAGGGCCTCCCGTGTCCCGGTACTTCGAGGTCCTCCTCTCCTGGGTCCCGGGGGCGGTTCCCGTGGAGGAGCTGGCTCCCGACGATGCCGGTGGGGAGGCGGAGGAGCCGGGTGCGACCGAAACGGAGGAGCTGGGTGCAACCCGGCCGGAGGAGCCGGCTGCGACCGAGCCGGAGGCGGTGGACCCGGCGTTGCACGACCCTGAGGGCCCGGCCCGGGGTGAGTCGTACGAAGGTGACGAGGACGACGAGGATTTCGAAGAGTGGCTCCGGAGCCTCAAGCCTTGAGGATCGGGGTCGTCCACGGCCCCAATCTGGGCACCCTGGGCCTCAGGGAGCCCGCCGTCTACGGGTCCGTGACCCTGGACGAGGTGGACCGGCGGCTGGGGGACCTGGCCGGCGATCTGGCGGTGGACCTGGTCCCCCTTCGCTCCAACCACGAAGGGGAGATCGTGGACTTCCTGGAGGCCGAAGCGGCGGGTGCCCGAGGGTTCCTGGTGAACCCCGGGGGCCTGACTCACACGAGCGTGGTGCTCCGGGACGCCCTCCTTGCTACCGGGCGCCCGTTCGTGGAAGTCCATGTGAGCAACCCCCACGCCCGGGAATCCTTTCGGCACCGGTCGCTCCTATCAGATATCTCCGCCGGGGTGGTTTATGGATTCGGCTGGCGAAGCTATCTTGTAGGGCTTCGGGGGCTGGTAGACCAGCTTCGAAGCTCGGACGGCAGTCCGTCCGGGCCTACGGAGCTGGGGGTCTGACCCGGGCGCCGTGACGGCGCCATCGACCGGCCCTGTAAACCGGTATCCACGGACAACGGCACCCGAGGCAGGGCGACTCTATGGCGACCACGGCGGACTTCCGGAACGGCATGGTTCTGGAGATCGACGGGGAGCTCTGGACCCTCATCTACTTCCAGCACGTCAAACCGGGGAAGGGAGGAGCCTTCGTCCGGACCCGGCTCAAGAACGTGCTGGGGGGGCAGGTGGTGGAGAAGACGTTCCGAGCCGGAGAGCGGGTGACCGCCGTCCGGCTCGAGCGGCGGCCCGTCCAGTACAGCTACACGGACGGTCAGCTCTACCACTTCATGGATCAGGAGACCTTCGATCTCATTCCCATCTCCGGGGACATGCTGGGAGAGGACCAGCTCAAGTACCTGAAAGAGAACATGGAGTGCGAGGGGCTCGTCCACGAAGGGAAGGTCATCAGCGTGGAGCTTCCGCAGTTCGTGGAGCTGGAGGTGAGCCAGACCGATCCGGGCCTGAAGGGAGACACGGCCCAGGGCGGGTCCAAGCCCGCCACTCTTGAGACGGGCGCGGTGATCCAGGTCCCTCTCTTCATTGAGGAGGGGGATCTGGTGAAGGTGGACCGACGCGAAGACAAGTACCTCACCCGAGTGTCGTCATGATCGACCTAGATTTCGTGGAACGCCTCATCCAGTCTGTGGACCAGAGCTCCATCGATACCGTGGAGATCGAAAGGGGAGGCACGCGCATACGCCTCTCCAAGACCCCGGAAGTCGCCCAGGCCCCGGCGCCGCCCCCGGCCGTTCCGGCCAACCCGGCTCCGCCATCGCCCCAGGGGGCCCCGAACCCGACGGTGGAGCCGGCCCAGCCGCCTGCTACAGACGGGGAAGGCGGAGCGGAACCGGACGGGCGGGAGAACTGGGTGGATGTGACCTCCCCCATGGTGGGGACCTTCTACCGGGCTCCGGCCCCCGACGCGGCCCCCTTCACCGATGTGGGCGGGCTGATCTCCCAGGGGGACACCCTTTGCATCATCGAAGCCATGAAGCTCATGAACGAGCTGGAGGCCGAGATGGACGGGACCGTCCGGGAGATCTGCGTGGAGAACGGGGAGCCCGTGGAGTACGGACAGGTCCTCTTCCGTGTCGAGCCGTCCTGACCGCGGCGAAGCCGACCTCGGACTTCTCCATAGCTCGCAGCCGCCGGTATCCCACCCAAGCAACGGGGGAGAGCGTTGTTCCGAAAGGTTCTCATCGCCAATCGAGGGGAGATCGCCCTTCGGGTCATCCGTGCTTGTCACGAGCTGGGTATCGAGGCCGTAGCGGTCTATTCCCAGGCGGATGAGGATTCCCTCCACGTGCGCTTCGCCGACGAGGCTGTGTGCATTGGTCCTCCATCGTCCGCCGAGTCCTACCTGAACATCCCCAGGATCATCGCCGCCGCCGAGATCACCGGCGCCGAGGCCATCCATCCGGGTTACGGCTTCCTGGCCGAGAACCCGGACTTCTCGGAGATCTGCAACCGGTCGGACCTGGTCTTCATCGGACCCACCCCCGAGCAGATCCGAACCATGGGGGACAAGGCCCAGGCCCGTCGGACCATGATCGAGGCCGGTGTGCCTACGGTGCCCGGGACCACCAACGTGGTGAGGGACCCGGACGAGGCACAGCGATTCGCCGCCGACATCGGCTTCCCGGTCATGATCAAGGCGGCCGCCGGCGGTGGGGGGAAGGGGATGCGGGTGGCTCCCGACGCCGGGAGCTTCCAACGCTTCTTGCAGGCGGCCCAGAACGAGGCGCAAGCGGCCTTCGGGGATTCGGCCGTCTATCTCGAGAAGTGCGTGGTGAACCCGCGGCATGTGGAGATCCAGGTCTTCGGGGACACTCACGGGCGTTTCGTCCATCTGGGGGAGCGGGAGTGCTCCATTCAGCGTCGCCACCAGAAGCTCGTGGAGGAGGCCCCGTGCCCCGTCCTGACCGACGAGCTGCGGGAGGAGATGGGGTCCGCCGCTGTCCGGGCCGCCGAGGCCATCGACTACACGGGGGCCGGGACGGTGGAGTTCCTTCTGGACGCGGACGGATCCTTCTACTTCATCGAGATGAACACCCGGATCCAGGTGGAGCACCCGGTCACGGAGGTGGTGACCGGCTTCGATCTGGTGAAGGAGCAAATCCAGGTGGCGGCCGGCCAGCCCCTTTCCTTCCCGGAGGAAATCGAGATGAAGGGCCACGCGATCGAGTTCCGGATCAACGCCGAGGATCCGGCCCGGAACTTCCAGCCCTCCCCGGGCCGGATCGACACTTTCCATCCGCCGGGAGGGCCGGGCGTCCGGCTGGATACGCACGCCTACGCCGGCTACCGGGTGCCCCCGTACTACGACTCCCTCCTGGGCAAGCTCATCGTCTACGGGAAGACGCGAGAGGAGGCCCTGGTCCGAGCTCGCTACGCTCTGGGCTCGTTCGTGATCGAAGGGGTCTTCACCACCATCCCCTTCCTGCAGGAGATCGTGGAAGACGAAGCGTTCCAGCGGGGTGACGTGACCACCGACTTCGTCCGGCAGCTCATGGAGCGCCGGGCTGCCGCCGGGTCCTGACGGACCGACGCGGAGACCAT
>SKSR01000153.1 GCA_007122885.1 Gemmatimonadota bacterium | reverse complement strand
GCTCGCTTGTAGGGGGTGGCCCGCCGAGCAAAGCCGAGGGTGAGGATGTCCGGGTCGAGCCGGTTCCCCGTTCGGGCTTCCACCACCCTCAGGAGCGCCTCCTTCGAGTGGCGATGGGCCTGTCGCAGGTCGTTCAGGGGAAAGAGGATGGCCTGCCGCATCCGGTACGGATCCTCACGCCAGCCGGGGATACGGTCGTCGAAAAGGCTGCGAAAGCCCGGACCGACCCAAGTGGCCGCATGCACTCCGTTCGTGATGGCGTGGATGGTTCGGCCTGGGAAGAGCTCTCGGGAGACCTCTCCGTGTCGGGCGGCCACCCCGTTGGCGAACCGGGAGAACCGGAGGGCCAGGCGGGACATGTTCAGTTCCTCTCCAGCCGAATTCTCTTCCCCGGCGGAGACCACTTCGTCACCGGAAGCCACTTCCTCCTCCGAGCTCTCTTCGTCCCCCTCGGAAGCGGCATCGAAGCCGGCGTCTGGATCGGCGGGGGCGGCGGTGCCAGAGCCGGGGTCCGCGTCGGACCCAGCACCCGCATCGAAGCCCGCATCTGGATCGGCGGTGGCGGCGGTGCCCAAGCTGGAGCCCCCGTCGGAGCTATCTCCCCCCTCCGAGCCGGCACCAGCATCGGCGCCCACGGCCCCATCCGCACTCCCGGCCGTCGGGTCCAGACACCCGGACGACCGGAGGAGCTCCAGCCGTTCCCGCCCCAGGCACTTTTCCACCAACTCCCAGGGGAAACGGTCGTGCCCTGCCGACACGGGAGTGTGGGTCGTGAAAACGCAACGACTTCGGACCTGGTCCAGCGCCTTCCGGACCGTGGAGTTCGAGTGCGGCCCGCCTGACTTGGGGAGGGCTCGCTCCAAGACCGCGAGCCCCAGGAGGGCTGAATGTCCCTCGTTCATGTGGAACACCTGT
Organism: Gemmatimonadota bacterium; assembly: GCA_007122885.1. Lineage (GTDB taxonomy): Bacteria > Gemmatimonadota > Gemmatimonadetes > Longimicrobiales > Gaopeijiaceae > SKSR01. The sequence goes on along the minus strand of SKSR01000153.1, from coordinate 6,399 downwards.
ATATCCTCCACGCCCAGAGCCTCGAGGAAGGCCACCCCGCCCATCCCCAGCACGGCTTCCTGGCGGAGTCGATAGCTCTCATCTCCTCCGTAGAGGCGCCCTGTGAGCTCCCGATCCCTGGGGTGGTTCCGCTCCAGGTCCGTATCCAGGAGGTAGAGAGGCACGGTGTGGCCGGTCACTCCCTGAATCGGGAACTCCCAGGCCCGGATCTCCACGGTCCGGCCCTCCACCTCGATTCTGGCCCGGGCCGCCGCTTCACGGAGGTGTTCCTCGGGCCTCCATGGATCCGGGGCGCCTTCCTGATCCCCAGCGGAGGTGAGCGTCTGGCGGAGGTAGCCTTCCCGGTGGACGAGGCTCACCCCTACCAACGGAAGCTCCAGGTCCGCCGATGATTTGAGGGTGTCTCCGGCCAGCACGCCCAGTCCCCCGGCATAGGTGGGAAGGTGGGATTCCACCCCCACCTCCATGCAGAAGTACGCCACCCTGGCACGGGCTCGCGTTTTCTCGCGGAATGTCTCCAAAATCGATCTCCTCTCTCGTATCCGATGGTCGCCCGTCGGCGGGACCCCCCATCGAGCGGAAGCCCGCCGCTCGGCTCGGTTCTCCCCGCTCAATGTCCCCTCCCTCGGAGCTTCGTCGTTGCCCGGGAGTCCGTCGCGGGCCCCAAGCCCGCCGATCGTCACCGGTGTCCGATTTCCGCCCACTCCCTCCGTTTGCGTCCGTCACCGAAGCCGGGCATCTTAACATGCAAGCCCTCGAAGGGCCCGGGCACCCACCCCGTCCGGTGCGGGTGGTCGCCTCGGGCGCCCACCGTCAGGGGGCCGGCGGACCGGCCTCTGCGAGACCTTCCACACAAGACCGCCCCGTGCCTTCTCATTCCATGTCTCGTCCTGCCGCACTGCCCGACGAAGGGCGTCGCAGGGCCCAGATCGATCAGCTCCTTCCCCAGGTGGACGGAGGTCGCTTTCCCGTGAAGCGGATCGTAGGCGAACCGCTTCATGTGGAGGCCCACGTCTTCGCCGACGGTCACGACCAAGTGGCCGCCGTCCTCCTGCACCGAAAGGCCGGGGCGGAGGAGTGGACGGAGACGCGTTTCACGTTCGTGGAAAACGATGTCTGGACGGCTTCTCTACCCCTGGATGAACTCGGTCGCTACGAGTACACGGCGGAGGCGTGGGCGGACCCCTTCCTCACCTGGATCCGGGACCTGGAGAAGTGGGTCCGGGCCGGGGCAGGGGAGGAGGTGGCCGTCGAACTCCAGGTGGGAGCCCGCCTGGCGGAGGAGGCGGCGGCCCGGGCTCGGGCGAAGCGAGAGAAGGAAGGGGGAGGGGAGGGGCCGGCTGAGGAGTTGGAGGGCTGGAGCCACCGGCTCCTCCGCTGGTCCCGGGATCCTTCCGTGGCCGACGACCCTGGAAGCCTCCTGGGCACCGAGGGGCCGCTGGACGGGACGCTCCAGAGGCTGGCCGCCCGTTTTCCCGATCGAAGTCGGTCCACCCGCTACGGACGGGAGCTGGAGGTGGTGGTGGACCGGCAACGGGCTCGCTTCAGCGCCTGGTACGAGTTCTTCCCCCGGTCGTTTTCCCCGGAGCCTGGAGCCCATGGAACCCTCCGGGACGCCCGACGGATGCTTCCCTACATTCGGGAAATGGGCTTCGATGTGGTCTACCTTCCTCCCATCCATCCCATCGGCCGGATCAACCGGAAGGGGAGAAACAATCGCAGGACTTCGGAGGCCGGGGAGCCGGGAAGTCCCTGGGCCATCGGGGCCGAGGAGGGGGGGCACACGGCCGTCCACACGGATCTGGGGACCCTGGAAGACTTTCGGGCCTTCCGGGAGGCCGCCGAGGACGAAGGGATCGAAGTGGCCCTGGACCTGGCGTACCAATGCGCCCCGGACCACCCCTGGGTCGAAGATCATCCGCAGTGGTTCCGACACCTGCCCGACGGCTCCATCCGGTACGCGGAGAACCCCCCCAAGAAGTACGAGGACATATACCCCCTCGATTTCGAAACGGAGGAGTGGCCCGAGATGTGGCGGGAACTCAAGGGGGTGGTGGAGCACTGGGCGTCCCACGGCGTTCGGACCTTCCGGGTGGACAACCCCCACACGAAGGCCCTTCCCTTTTGGGAGTGGATGATCACCGAGCTCAAGGCGAAGCATCCGGACCTCATCTTCCTCTCCGAGGCGTTCACCCGCCCGAAGATGATGTACCGCTTGGCGAAACTGGGCTTCACCCAATCCTACACGTACTTCGCGTGGCGAAATACGAAGACGGAACTCACCCGGTACATGGAGGAGCTGGCTCACGGGGAGGCCCGGGAGTTCTTCCGGCCCAACTTCTGGCCCAACACCCCGGACATCCTCACCGAGGAGCTCCAGTCCGGAAAGCGCCCCGTCTTCATCTCCCGTCTCGTGTTGGCAGCCACCCTCTCGTCGAGCTACGGCATCTACGGTCCCCCCTTCGAGCTCATGGAGCACACCCCCCGGCAGCCCGGGAGCGAGGAGTACCTGGATTCCGAGAAGTACCAGATCCGGAATTGGGATCTGGACCGGGAGGACAGCTTGAAGGCCGTCATCGGGCGGGTGAACCGGATCCGGAGGGAAAGCCCGGCGCTCCAGAGAAACGAGACGATCCGCTTCCACTCCGTGGGCAACGACCAGCTCCTGGCGTACTCCAAGACCGATCCGGAGGGTACCCCCCCCGTCCTCGTCGTCGTGAACCTGGACCCCGATCACGTGCAGTCGGGATGGGTGGAGCTGGACGGCCCCGTCCTGGATCTCGTCGGGGAGAGGGCCTTTCATGTGGAGGACCGGTTGGGAGGAGGGCGCTTCCTCTGGGAGGGGGCCCGCAACTACGTGGAGCTGGATCCTGCGCTGACCCCGGCCCACATCTTCCGGATACAGTCCCGCCTCCGGACCGAAGTCGAATTCGAGTATTTCTGAGCCCCGTCCGAGCACCATTGATCCCCAAAAGGGACCCGCCGACATGACCCGGACCGACCACCTGGACCTTCCCCTGGACGACGACCCCCTGTGGTACAAGGATGCGGTCATCTACGAGCTCCACATCCGCTCCTTCTTCGACTCCAACGACGATGGAATCGGGGACATACGGGGGGTCACCCGGAAGCTGGACTATCTGGAGGAGCTGGGGGTGACCGCCGTCTGGGTCCTTCCCTTCTATCCGTCGCCCCTCCGGGACGACGGCTACGACATCGCCGATTACAGGCAGGTGAACCCGGACTACGGTACCCTCCGTCAGTTCCGGACCTTTCTCCGGGAGGCGCACCGGAGAGGGATCCGGGTGATCACCGAGCTCGTGATCAACCACACCTCGGACCAGCATCCGTGGTTCCAGAAGGCCCGGCGGGCCGAACCCGGGAGCCGGTACCGGGACTACTACGTTTGGAGCGACGACCCGGAGAAGTACTCGGAGACCCGGATCATCTTCAAGGACTTCGAGCCTTCCAACTGGACCTGGGATCCGGTGGCGGGAGCGTACTACTGGCATCGCTTCTACCACCATCAACCGGACCTGAACTTCGACAACCCCGAGGTCCACCAGGAGCTTCTCAGGATCCTGGACTTCTGGCTCGAAATGGGTGTGGACGGCCTCCGGCTGGACGCCATCCCCTATCTGTACGAGCGGGAGGGGACCAACTGCGAAAACCTCCCCGAGACCCACGACTTTCTGAAGAAGCTTCGGGCCCACGTGGACGAGAAGTTCTCGAACCGGATGCTTCTGGCGGAAGCGAACCAGTGGCCGGAGGACGCCGCCGAGTACTTCGGGGACGGCGACGAGTGCCACATGAACTTCCACTTTCCGCTCATGCCCCGGCTCTTCATGGCCGTCCGGATGGAGGACCGGTTCCCCATCGTGGACATCCTTGAACAGACGCCGGAGATCCCGGAGAACTGTCAGTGGGGTCTCTTCCTCCGGAACCACGACGAGCTCACGCTCGAGATGGTCACGGACGAGGAGCGGGACTACATGTACCGGGTCTACGCCGACGACCCTACGGCTCGGATCAACTTGGGGATCCGGCGTCGCCTCGCCCCCCTGTTGGACAACAATCGGCGGAAGATCGAGCTCCTGAACTCTCTCCTCCTCTCCCTTCCAGGGACACCCATCCTGTACTACGGCGACGAGATCCAGATGGGGGACAACTTCTATCTGGGAGACCGGAACGGTGTCAGGACGCCCATGCAATGGAGTGGCGACCGGAACGGGGGCTTCTCCAAGGCCAACCCTCAGAAGCTCTTCCTCCCGGTGATCATCGACCCGGAGTACCACTACGAGTCGGTGAATGTGGAGGCCCAGCACCGCAACCCCAGCTCCCTTCTCTGGTGGATGCGGCGGGTCATCGGGCTGAGGCAGCAGCACAAGGCCTTCGGCCGGGGCACCTTCCAGTGGGTAGAGCACGGGAACGCCAAGGTGATCGCCTTCATTCGTGAATACGAGGGCGAATCGATCCTCGTGGTGGCGAACCTGTCCCGCTTCGCCCAGTCGGTGGCCCTGGATCTCGAGGACCATTCCGGCAGCCGGCCTCTCGAGCTCTTCGGGCGCAACCACTTCCCTGAAGTGACGTCCGGCGAGCGGTACCCCATGACCCTGGCTCCCCACGGGTTCTTCTGGTTCGTTCTGGAGTCGGAGGAGGCCGCTCGGGACCGGATCCAGGAGAGAGTGGCCGGGGGTCGGAGCCCCGAGGAGCTTCCCGAGCTACGGCCGAAAGAGCGGTGGGCCGAGGTCCTGGAGGGCCGGCGCCGGGCACGCCTGGCCGACCGGCTGGTGGAGTATCTCCGTCGGCAGCGTTGGTTCGCCGGGAAAGGGAGGGAGGTTGCCGGTGGTCGGGTGGAGGAAGCGATCCCCATCTCGTACGATGGGCGTCGCGCCCGGCTCGTGCTCTTCCGGATCCAGTACGTGGGGGACGACCCGGAGGTCTATCTGGTTCCCCTGGCGTACGCCTCGGGCCACGAGGCGGAGCGGATTAAGGAGGAATCGCCGGAAGCCGTGGTCTGCAGGGTCTCGATGAGCCAGGAGTCGGGGATCCTCCACGACGCGGTGATGGATCCGTCCTTCTGCATGGCACTTCTGGATATGGTGGCGGGAAGGAAGGAGTCGGAAGGTGAGGTGGATGTTCTGGCGGGAGAGGCTCGGCGGACCAAGAAGGAGCTCACCGGTGGGGACGCGGACACGCTCCGGCCGGTTCCGGGCAGGGCGGAGCAGAGCAACACCTCGATCCGGTTCGGTGACCGCTGGATCTTCAAGCTCTTCCGGCGGATCGAGGCGGGCCGTAACCAGGACCTGGAGGTGGGTGAGTTCCTGGACGAGGCGGGCTTCGAGCACTCGCCCGCGGTGGCGGGCGCACTGACTCTCCGACGGGACGAACGAGAGCGGGCCACCGCCGGGATCGTGCACACCTTCGTGCCCAACCAGGGAGACGCCTGGGAGCATACACTGGATGCCCTGGTGGCCTACTTCGAGGAAGCGCTGGCCTCGGAAGTGGATCCGGAAAGCCTGCCCATGCCCGGGCCCCTCCTGGACGCGGCTACGGCCGACAAGGAGGTGCCCGAAGCGGTCCGGCGGGCAATCGGACCCTATCTCGGCTCCGCACGACTCTTGGGCCAGCGGACCGGAGACCTCCATCGGACTCTGGCGTCCCGACCCGACCTGGAAGCGTTCAGTCCTGAGCCCTTCAGCTCCCTCTACCAGCGTTCCCTCTACCAGTCCATGCGCAACCACCTGGGGACGACCCTGGAGCGGGCGGGACGCCGTTTGGAGGAGCTGGGGCAGGAGGAGCGGGACATGGCCCGGAAGGTGCTGGACCTACGCGCGGGGATGGGCGAGCGGTTCCAGAAGCTCTTGGACCGGAAGCTGGACGGCGTCCGGATCCGGTGCCACGGAGACTACCATCTGGGTCAGGTGCTCTTCACCGGCAAGGATTTTCAGATCATCGACTTCGAAGGGGAGCCCGACCGGCCCATGAGCGAACGGCGGTTGAAGCGCTCTCCCCTTCGGGATGTGGCTGGAATGATTCGCTCCTTCGACTACGCCGGTCGGACCGCTCTCCGGGCCCTCCCCGATCTGGGGTTGGCCCGGGATCCCCGGGATCCGGTGGTCCTGCCCTGGCGGCGCCTATGGGCCGGATGGGTATCGGTGGAGTTCCTGGCGGGCTACCTGCAGTCCGTGGAGGGGGCCGGCCTCCTTCCCGAGGACGTGGAGGGTCAGCGGCTCCTTCTGGACCTCTTCGTCCTGGAGAAGGCCCTGTACGAACTGGGATACGAGCTCAACAATCGTCCCGCCTGGGCCAGGGTGCCCTTGGAGGGAATCCTTTCCCTGATGGAGTGGGGCTCGCCCGTCAGTGTCTGATGACCCCCGCTCCCAAGCGCCGACGGGT
>SKSR01000291.1 GCA_007122885.1 Gemmatimonadota bacterium | reverse complement strand
TCCATCCTCCAGTGCCTCCCACGCCACCTCGAGCAACAGGCGGTGCTGGGGATCCATCCGCTTCGCTTCCCGGGGCGGGATCCCGAAGAAATCGGCGTCGAAGCGATCAACGTTCGGGACAAAGCCGCCCCATCGGCTGTAGATCTTGCCTGGAGCCGCGGGGTCCGGGTCGTAGACTGAATCGACATCGAAGCGGTCCGGGGGGATCTCGCTGATCGCATCACCCCCTTCCCGGAGCAGGCCCCAGTAGGCTCCGGGCGTAGCGATCCCACCCGGCAAACGGCAGCCAATGCCCACAATGGCCGCGGCACGGCCCAATCCTTCATCGCTCATCGCACGACCTCAGCGAAACCGTTCAGTAGGTGATGGTGCCTCCCTCGAGCACGTCGACGAGGTCGAGGACGAAGGTTTGCTGTTGGAAATCGAACCGTGCGATCGTGTGTGCGACGAACGAGCCGCTTGCCTCCTCGAAGGGTCCGGTGCCGCCGTCGAACTCGATGACCGCAAAGGTTTCGATGCCGTCTCCTTCCATCTCGAAATCAAGGCGGTGCGTCTCACCGCCCGTGACAAGGCCGTAGAGGACGTTGCCCTCCGCGTCCTCGAAGACGGCCTCGCCGGTGGCGCTAACCGCGGATTCGCACTCGGCGGTCAGGGGGTTGAAGTAGAAGTCGTACGGGTATTCGGCTTGCCCGAAGACCGGTGCGACCGGCCCGCCAGCGGGCCCTTCCGGCTCATACTCCACGTCCTCCGGGTCCATCAGGTTGGCGATGTCCCACACACTCGAGAGCTCGAGCTCAAGCTCTCCGGGATCGGTGAAGGTGGCCGTCCCACTGATGGACCCGCCTCCAACCTCCCTGCCTCCGCAGGGCATCTCCTGTTCCCGGGTGACCGCCCAGTCCATTACGACCGCTTCGGCGGTCATCTCGAACGGCCGCGTCTCCGGCTCCGGATCCGGCTCCGGATCGGTGGTGGAGTCGCATGCCGTCAGGAGCGGGACGGTAAACGAAAGCGGGATGAGAAACAGCGGGAACGTTCTCACGAGTCCTCCTCATTTGTCGGGGTGTGGGGGATGCCGTCCTCTCAACCGGGGGGTCAGCGAGCGAATCGATGCACCGGGACGAGCCGTCATGGGCGGAAGAGGATCCCTCGTCGGTCGGCATAGCGTCGCTGCACCCTGCCTGGACCGCTATCTGTGGCCCACCGGAGCAGGTTGGTCAGAATGATGTTACGGGTGTCGCAGGAAGGGGGGTGCCCTTCGCCGACATCAATGCGGCAAGGAGTATTCCGTCGAAATCGTACCCGCTACTATGGGGTTCGAGGAGGCTCATCGCCCGCTTGATCCTGGGCAACGCACCGACGTCCGATACTCCGAAGATTGATGGTGCGGTTGTGGCCGAGTCACGACACCGGTGGCGCCGGATCCATTCTTCGTGCGGCCCCCACATCGGGATCAGGGATGGCCGCTCACCGTGGTTCGCAGCAGGCCGTTCTCCTTTTTTTACCCGACCGCATGGGCGTCCGGTTTCGGGGCTCGCGGAGCACCCTGGCCGAGGCCAACGAGAAACGCGACTGGCCGCAGTCCCCACACCGGCCGATCCCCGGTGCCCCTCAGAAGCGCAGGCCCACGGTGCCGAGCAGTGCGTGGATCCTTTTTGCACGGTCGTTCAGCGGGACCACCGTACGGTACAGGGCTTCCACCGAAACCGCCGTCGCGCCCTCCCGGTGGGGAATACCGGGGACGTAGAACTCGGCTCCTACACCGGACTGGAGGAGGTAGCCTGCGCCGAGCTCCGGGTCCGCGTCGCGCACCGCGAAGCGAGCCACGCTGGGGCCTCCTTCGAGCCTCCCAGTGAGCCCGCCGAAGCGTTCGCCGCCCCACGCGAGGTTCGTCCGGGCCCGAAGTCCTACCATGATGCTGCCGATCTCACCGGCCTCCTCCGAGCCGAGTGATCCCAGCAGTCTCATGTTGAAGTCCGCTCCGGCGGTGAGCTGGAGGCGACCGCTGGCCGTCTCGAACAGAAAGCGGCGGTAGGAGAGCAACAGGTAGGGGAGCTCGGCGCCGAACGCGGGACCCGCAGCGAAGGTCCACCCGGGAGGCGGCCCGATGCAGTACTGCCCGGCGACGTCCGCCAGGTGGTGGGTCTCCCCTCTCGGGAGGCCGCAGGTGTGCATCAGCTCGTGCACGAGGGTCCGGGCCAATCGGCGAGCTCCCGGGTCGTACCCGCTCTGCGTGTAGACGATGTCGGGTCCCCCGACCTTGGCGACCGCGCGCGACCCTTCCCGATCCCCCTTCCAGAGGACGGCCGAGGAGAAGGTGTCGCCGAGGGTGCCCTCCTCTCCCGACGGGCAGTGCTCCGCGAACAGCTCATGACACGAAGGGAAGCCCTCCGGGTCCATGGCGACCTCCCGCACCCGTTCGATGGCCGCTTCCACCCGATCCCGGTCCTCGTCCGGGACGGCTCGAGCGTCGAACCGTTGCTGCAAGAGCGGGGGAGGAGGCCCGGACCCGATGGTCATGCGTTGGACGTGGGGTGCCGTCGCGCTCAACCGTTGTTGAAGGACGTGCGTCAGCTCGTGAGCGAGGAGACGACGGCCGCTCGAGGTCGCAGGGCGGAACTGGCCTTGGCCGAACACCATATCGTCACCGATGGTGTAGGCCTGGGCCCCGATGGCGGCGGCCGACCGCTCCGCCGTGGAGCCGGTGTGGATCCGAACCTCCGAGAGATCCGTGCCGAAGTGGGACTCGAAGTGGGAGCGGGTTCGGTGGGGCAGGGGACGACCGGCCCCCGCACGTGCCCTCTCGATCAGCCTTGCCCGGTCCACATCCAGGCCTGACCCACCCCTTGCAGAAGGGTCCGTACGAACGGGCGGGCTTTTCGGAAGGGGGGATTTCCGGCCGGAGCAGGCAGGTGCACAGCCCGAGCCGGCGGTAGTTCCGGAGGCAGGGATCGGACCGGATGACTGGGCAACCTTGTCGGCAACCCACTCGGCCTCTCGCTCCGAAGGGTGCTCAGGAGAGCCTACCTCGAGGCACAGCTGGAGCGCACCGCCTCCAACGGGCGTTCCTCCGGTGTTTTCGGGACGCTGAACCAGGGAGCCAAAGGCCTGGTTCCCAACGGCGCGGTGTAGTGTCACGGCCGATTCCCACAGAGTGCCGGCCGAAGGGTGCCGCCGCGCCGGCTGGTGGAGAGTGGGTGGGCCGGAGGCCCGCGGCGCTCGGCGTATGGGGACTCTCATAGGGTTCCGTCCTCCTCCATGGGCGGCCCTAGAGGTGTATGATCTCGATGTGCACAGCGTCCGCGAAGAAGGTCAATGAGTCCTCATTGTTCACGGCCGCCCCCGACGCGAGGTTCCCGTAGCAATCCTCCCAGACGTAGCAGTCCTGGTCGAGCCCGATGACGTGCAGGGCTTCGTGGAGGAGCACGATGGGCAGTGTGGTGTGCTCGCCGGGGACGAAGGCTGCCGGGCAGAGGTGGATGTAGGGGCCCGTTCCCGGCCATGCGTATCCCTCCACGCCCTCCCGGCAGATGCCGCTCCCCGCCGTGTTGCAGATCATCCGGTGGGGGAGCTCCAGGCGACCCCGGGCGCGCCGGAGATGCCGGACCGCGGCCCGCATCTCCCGGGCCGTGGGGTTGTGGAGGTGTGTCGCGAGGGCGTCCTGGATGGGTCCCTCCAGGTCCACGTCGTCGTCCTCCCGGGCCCTGATCGCGAACTCCAGGCCGTCGATGGCCGAATCGGTCATCCGGATCGCCAGTCCCCGGGCGTCCTCCAGTCGCTCCTCCGGATCCGGTACCTCGGTGATCTCTTCGGTGCAGTGGGGATAGTCTTCCACGCCCAGCTGGGGCGAAACCGCCTCGGGGCCCCTTCGTTGCTGCAGGACGTGCGTCAGCTCGTGGGCCAGGAGGTGGCGGCCGTTGACGGTGCCCGGGCGGAACCCGTTCCGCCCAAAGACGACATCTCGCCCGATGGTGTAGGCCTGGGCCCCGATGGCCCGGGCCGATCGGGCAGCGGTGGGCCCAGTGTGGATTCTGACATCAGAGAGATCGGTGCCGAATGCCGACTCGAAGTACGTGCGTGTTGGGTGAGGAAGGGGTCGCCCACCACCGGCGCGTACCCTCTCGATCTGGCTCGTGCGGTCCGCGTCCAAGCGAGGTCCGTGGGGCGAAGGGGGAGGCGAGTGGACCGGTTGGCTCTCCGAATGTTCCGATTTGCGCCCAATGCTCGTCGCTACGTCGTCCGAAGGGATTCGAGTCTTGGGGGAGGAAACCGGGCCCGACGATCGGACCACCTGGTCGGCGATCTGCTCCGCTTCCCGTTCGGACGGGTGGTCGGGGTTTCCCAGCGCCAACCGCGGGCGGTGATCCCCGTTCCGCGCACCACCCCTTGGGGCCGAGGGGGTCGCCGCCGGAAGGGCCGCCTCGCACTCTGCGCAATTCAGGGGTTTGCCGGCCCGGTACCGGCGCGCGCAGCGAGAACACATCTTCCTGGGTGCCGGGGACGAGGGCTTGGCGTCGGCCGATGGTCCGACCGGGCTCCTTCCGTCGGGGGGTCGATGTTCGAGGAGAGAGCGAACAGCCCGGTTACCCGCCTTTCGCTGGAGGACCTCCAGGGGGTGCGATCGATCGCGGGGCCCTCCGCGATTCGTGAAATGAGCCCCTGAGGACCGCGGTGAGCGCGAATGTTGCGCTCGTCGCGCCGAGGATCCCATAGGCCTGGCTCCATCGAAGGTCCATTCACACCGGGAGGGCGCCGGCATCCCCTCCGGTACCCGAATCTTCCCCACCAACCGTAACCGCCGCCCAAAGGAGAGTGCAAACGGCCTCCCGGGTCAGGTTGGGACGGCGGTGGTAGCCCTCCATGCTGGATGGTCCACGGAAGAGCAGTCGTCCCACGTGCCCCACCGGAAGCGTTTCGCCCTCCTCGTCGTTCACCTTCACCTCGTGGCCCGGAAGCGTTTGTAAAAGCGCTCGAGCGTCTCGGCGTTCACCGGTCCGTGGCTCCCGCACCACTCGGAGCTCGTAGGCACCGGCGCTCAGGCGCCGCCGCCTCAGAGGTCGAAGGTGCCGATGTCCGTCCCGCCCACCCCAAGGGGCCACGCTGCGCTCGCCGAGGAGGCGATCATCGTCCACCCCGAAAAGGACCCGGAGGCAGAGCTCCCGGTCCCGGGCAAGGAGTTGGAGCGCTTCGTCGACCGTCCCCGCCGCCTCGTACCGCTCGAGGGTGGGTACCATGGTCGCCCCCTCCGCGCCGGTGGGACCCTCGGGTGGCGGCACCCCCTACCCGTCCCCGACGAGCCCCTTGATCGTCTGGGCGCACGCCTCGGTGCAATACTTGAGGACCTGGCCGGTCGTCATCCAATTGCGGCCAGTAGCGGGCTGCCAGTGCAGGTCGTCGCCCGTCCGGGAGAGGTGCTCCGTCGCGAGGTACATCCCCTTCGCGTCCTGCTGGAGAATCTCGCAGAGGGACATGGACGCCTCCGGTGGGGAAGGTGGAGTGACCAGGCGAAAGTGTGCCGAACAGCGGGGGGCTCGATCATCCCAATCCATCCACCCAAGCACGGTCGGTCGCGGGGAGATCGAGGCCGGGGCCGGACGGCCGCCCGCTCAGCGGACCGAATCAGGGCTTGCATGTCGATTTCCTGGGGACTCGGTCGACGATATGGTGAGAGAGCCCATGTCGCCAGCGCGGCCTGCGACTCCACCCACGGAAGGAGATGCACAGATGAAGGTCATGGTTTTCGTCAAGGCGAATGAGGGCACCGAAGCGGGTCAGATGCCGAGTCGGCAGCTGATCGAGGAAATGACCGCCTACAACGAGGAGCTGGTCGAAGCCGGGGTGATGATCGGTGGTGAAGGCCTGCACCCGAGCTCGCGCGGGGTGCGGGTGCACTTCGACGGCGAGGCGCGCACCGTCTCCGACGGTCCCTTCGCGGAAACGAAGGAGCTGGTGGCAGGCTATTGGCTCTGGCAGGTCGAATCACTGGACGAGGCGGTCGAGTGGGCGCGGAAGTGTCCCAATCCCACGGGCGCAGAGGGCCAGCTGGAGATCCGACCGATCTTCGAGGCCGACGACTTTGGCGAGGCGTTCACGCCGGAGCTTCGCGAGCGCGAGGAGCGGATGAGGAGCCGCACCGCTCAGGGGTGATAGGCTCGAATACCTACAGCCGGAGACGTTTGACGATGAAGACGATTCCCCACCCCAACCGGAGAGAGACGATGACGCTCGACGGATCGCGGATCGCCCCCTGCCTGTGGTTGGACTCAGAGGCCGAGCCGGCCGCCCGCTTCTACACGTCGGTCTTCCCGAACTCGTCCATCGGCCGGATCTCGACCTACGGGAAGGAGGGCCACGAGGTCCACGGACGCTCGGAGGGTTCCGTCCTCACAGTGGACTTCGTCCTCGACGGGCACCCGTTTACTGCGCTGAACGGCGGGCCGCACTTCACCTTCAACGAGGCGGTCTCGTTCCAGGTCCTCTGCTCGACCCAGGAGGAGATCGACTTCTACTGGGAGAGACTCTCGAAGGACGGGGACCCGGCCGCCCAGCAGTGCGGATGGCTGAAGGACCGCTTCGGCGTGTCCTGGCAGGTGGTCCCCGTCCAGTTACAGGAGCTCATGGCCGAGGCCGATCCATCGCGGAAGGGGAGGGTCATGGAGGCACTGCTCGCCATGAAGAAGCTCGAGCTCGCCCAGCTCCAGCGCGCCTACGACGGTGCCGCCTCCCGGGAGGGTGGGTCATGAAGTACCTCCTGCTCGTCTACGGCGAGGAAGACCGAATCCGAACGGTTCCCGACACGGAGTGCGCAGACGTCGGGGTGCAGCTCGAGCGCGATGGGAAGCGGGTCGCCGCAGAGGCGCTTCATCCCGTCCACACCGCCACGACCGTCCGCGTGCGCGAGCTGCAGCCCTGAGGGCGCCCGTCCGTTCCGCGAGGAGCTGCGATGGAGAAGGGCTCGGGCGAGGAGGACGCGCGGCACACGGAGGCGGAGGTGGAGGCCGTCTATCGCGCGGAGTCACGGCGGGTCCTCGCCACGCTCATCCGACTGCTGGGCGACTTCGATCTGGCCGAAGACGCGTTGCAGGATGCGTTCGCCGCCGCGATGGGGAAGTGGCCGGTGGAGGGCGTGCCGAAGAACCCGCGAGCCTGGCTCGTCTCCACCGGCCGCTTCAAGGCGATCGACGCGCTTCGGCGACGTGCGCGTTTCGATGCGCGGCAGGGTGAGCTCGCGCGGCGACTGATCGAGCAGGCGCCGCCGCCCCCCGACCTACCGGACGACGGCCCCCTCGAGGACGACCGACTCCGGCTGATCTTCACCTGCTGCCATCCCGCCCTTCCCACACCCGCCAGGATCGCACTGACGCTGCGTGAGGTCTGCGGTCTCACCACGGAGGAGGTCGCCCACGCGTTCCTCGTTTCACCGGCGACCCTCGCGCAGCGGATCGTCCGGGCGAAGTCGAAGATCCGGGACGCGCGGATCCCCTACCGTGTGCCGGAGCGGCGGGAGCTCCCCGAGCGGCTCGACGCGGTGCTGCACGTGGTGTACCTCGTCTTCAACGAGGGGTATTCGGCGTCAGCCGGGGATGAGCTGGCCCGGCCCGAGCTGTCCGCCGAGGCCATCCGGCTCGGCCGGCTCCTATTGGGGCTCCTTCCCGAGCCCGAGGTGATGGGCCTGCTCGCCCTGATGCTCCTCCAGAACTCCCGTCGCGCAGCCCGCAGCACGGAGAGCGGAGAGCTCGTGTTGCTCCCTGACCAGGATCGAGCCCTGTGGGACCAGGAAGCTATCCGCGAGGGGGTCGGCCTAGTGGAGCGGGCGGTGCGAGCGCAGAGGTTCGGTCCGTACACACTTCAGGCCGCGATCGCTGCGGTGCACGCCGAGGCGCCGAGCGCGGAAGAGACCGACTGGGCCCAGATCGTTGCGCTGTACGACGTTCTCATTCGCATCGAACCCTCCCCGGTGGTCGAACTGAACCGCGCGGTCGCCGTCGCCATGAGAGACGGTCCCGAGGCGGGGCTCGAGCGGGTGGACGAGATCCTGGCTCGCGGAGATCTCCGAGACTTTCACCTCGCCCATGCGGCCCGCGCGGACTTCCTGCGACGGCTCGGCCGCGCGAGCGATGCGCACGGGGCATACGCACGAGCGCTGGAGCTCGCCCGACAGGAGCCGGAACGGAGCTACCTTCGGGCACGCATCGCGGAGCTCGAGGGAGGCGAATGACCGCAACCGGGCGTGGAAGTCGCCGAGAGGCTCCATCGTCAGCTCGTTCACCGTGGGAAAGTGACGGAGCGCGTCGGCGGATGCGCCAGAGAAATCCCCCCGCATGTCCTGGAGGGGCCCCGTCTCGCTCGTGTCGAAGAAGTAACCCCGCTTGAAGCCGCTGAAGAAGGCGCGGCAGGTCCCGGGGGTGTCAAGCACTGGATCGAAGAACTCGGCCTGGAGGGTCACGAGCCCCTGGTACCGCGCTCCGTCCGTCCACGCAGTCGCGCGCGCGATTCATGGCAGTCGCGCGCGCGATTCATGCTCGCCGTAGGGGGGTTCGCGAATCGGCTCCGGGCTCACGAGCACGAGTCTCGAGACGCGGTCGGGCCGGGCGAGCGCGTATTGGCCCGCCAGGGGCCCGCCCCATGAGTGGCCGAGAATCGCGAGCCGTTCAAGCCCGGAGTGCTCGCGTGCCGGGTCGAGATCCGCCACGTGCGCCTCCAGGTTCACCAGGTCGGGCTCGGAACCGAGGGTCGAGCACCCGGAACCCCGCTGGTCGTAGACGAACAGCGTGAACGATTCGGCAAGCGGCTCCAGATCGGGTGCCAGGTATCCGTGGTCGAACCCCGGTCCTCCGTGAAGGACGACGGCCGTGTCCGGAGCGTCTCCCACCGTGCGGTAGTAGAGCTCCACGCCGTCTGCCGCTTGGACGTAGCCTTGGTGAAGAGGCGAGGCGGCCGGGTCGCCGCACGCGGAGAGCGCAACCCCGGCGGCCAGGGCGAGAGGGTGCTCACCCGTGGGGTGAATGTCCCGATGGACGTGCCCGGGACTTTCGGCCCGAACAAGAAAGGACTCCTGGAGGCCGTTCCCCGTGAGGTCGAAACCTCCCCGATCCTCGAACCGGACACCTCCGTGGCCCGGGTCCTCGGCGGTGGTGGGGAAGGGAACCGCAGGAAGCAGGGCGGGGAGGAGCCCTAGGACGGCCGTGGGGGCACCGATCCGGCGGCCGAGCCGGCGACCTGTTCTCGCTGGTGAGCCGTCTACACCTCCCAGGGTCCTCGCGGATCGACCCGGGCTGCTACCGTTCCTCCCCCCTTCGGGGACCCTGGGGTCCTCGGAGCCCCGAGAGGGACCGCATCCTGCGACGCCACGGGGCCGGCCCGGCCGAGGGAGTCCATCGCGAAACCCCGGGGCCCTATGCCCTCGCGGGAGGAGCGGCCAGAAGAAAGTGGCTTCAGCGCGCTCCTCGGACGCCCTCGTCCCCGGCGCCGGTGGTCTCACGCAGAGCCTCGGATACCGAGGCCGCGAGCTCCTCGGCGACGGTGTCGAGGGGCTTCGGATCGCGCCGGCTGCGGGCGAGGATCAGAGCTCCTTCCACCGATGTGAGGATGAGAATGGCGAGGGAGTCGGCGCGCTCGACCGAAATGCCGCTGACGGTGAGGCCATCGCGAATGAGTGCTTGCCAGTCGTCGAGGGCCTCCTCGCAGAGATCCCGGATCGATGAGGACGCTTCCGGCGAGTCGAGAACGAGGGATGCGACCGGGCAGCCCAGTAGGAACCCCCCGGTGCGGATGTGCTCGCGAGCGCCCTCGACGTATGCCCGGACCGCCTCGACGGGGTCGGCGCACTCCCGGAATGCCGTGGCGATGTATTCGCTGATCGTCCGCACCTCGCGCTGGGTGGCCTCTCGAGCGAGCTCCTCCTTTCCCCCCGGAAAGTGATAGTAGAGCGAGCCGCGCGGAGCACCGCTCTCGGAAAGGATGTCGTTCAGACTCGTGCCCCGGTAGCCGCGCTCCTGCAGAAGCTTCGCGGTAGCCGTCAGGAACCGTTCACGTGTGCCGTCCGTCATCGTCCTCCTGGGGTGTGAGGTTCGGCTCATGGGCTCGCCCTATGATGATCGGTCCACCAGGCGCGGCCAACCCCCTCGGGGTTCACCCCGTCGCCCAGGGGCCCGGCGGTAGCTCCCCGATCGCCGCGGCGTGCTCGTTGGGACCGGGCCCGAAAACGACACGCTTGACGGAGGGCCTCGACCCCACTCATCTTGGGAATATGACGATCGGTCTACATAACAGGCCCGCCATTGCGAACCACAGGGAGGAAAACGGCATGACTCAGGGAGTGGATGTTGCCGCGGTGACCGAGCGCCAGAAGGAGACGTGGGGGGCGGCGGGATATCAGTCCATCGCCAATCAGGTGGTGGATGTCGGAGAGGCGCTCGTGGAAGCCGTGGACCCCGGTCCTACCCAGCGCGTGCTCGATGTGGCCTGTGGAACGGGAAACGCCGCCCTCGGCGCCGCCCGGCGCGCATGCGACGTCGTTGGCCTGGACTACGTACCGGCGATGATCGAGCGGGCCCGCGCCCGTGCCGAAGCGGACGGGCTGCCCGTGCGCTTCGAGGTGGGCGACGCCCAGGCGCTGCCCTACTCCGAGGCGGAGATCGACGCCGTGCTCTCGGTCTTCGGCTCCATGTTCGCCCCGGATCAGGAGCGGGCCGCCTCGGAGCTTCTGCGAGTCTGCAAGCCCGGGGGAGTCGTCGGCCTGGTCACCTGGCCTCCTCACGGCTATGCGAAGGACTTTCTCGCGGTGCAGGCGCAGTACATGCCTCCCCCTCCCGAACTCGACTCGCCATTTCGTTGGGGGACGGAAGCGGGACTCGAAGAGCTGATCGGCGACCGGGTCTCATCGATCGATTGCGTGCACCGGACGACCCGCTTCTACGGCCGGTCCGTGGAGGACCTCGCCTGGGAGTACAGGCGGGATTTCGGACCCACCGTCGAGACCTTCGCCAGCCTCCCGGAAGAGAAGCACGAGGAGCTGTTCCAGGGCATGATCGACGTCCTGGAGCGTCACAATCGCGCCGCCGACGGCACGGCCGTCGTCGAGGCGGAGTACGTTCTGACCGTCGCTGTCCGCGGCCCGTAGCCGGGCCGGGCCGGCGGGTGAGCGCCGCAATCTGTCGTGATTCCTGAAGTTCCGGGCCGGTTCCCCATGGAACGCGAATGTGCCGGCTTGTTGGATGCACTCGCTGGATGGCTCCGGCAAACTCGAGGAACGGGAGGTGCCAGGTGGCAGTAGGGGATGGATCGTACCCGGTATTGAGAGGAGTCGATTTCCATGATGGATGTGAGGAGCCAGGTGGAGGCGGTGGAGCGGCGCACCGGCAGCCGGACCGTGGACGCCGGCGAAGCGGCGAGCGTGTTTCTGGGCCAGACGTATGAGACCAGCCTCCGGGACCTCTGGGACGCGTGCACCAAAGCCGAGCGGCTACCGGAATGGTTCTCGCCGGTGAACGGGGAGCTTCGGCGGAACGGTCGGTATGAGATCGAGGGCAATGCCGCGGGCACCATCCAAGCGTGCGATCCGCCCAACAGCTTCGCCGCCACCTGGGAGTTCGGCGGGTCGGAAAGCTGGATCGAGGTGCGCTTCACGGCCGAGGGCGCCGAGGGCTCCCGGATCACGATCGAGCACATCGCAATGCCCGATGAGCACTGGGACCAGTTCGGTCCCGGCGCTGCCGGGATCGGGTGGGACCTGGCGGTCATGGGGTTGGCTCGGTACCTGGATACCGGTCGGCCCGCCGATCCACAGGCCGGAGAGGACTGGATGCAGTCGGCCGAGGGCAAACGGTTCATGGAACTCAGCGGCCAGCGTTGGCTCGAGGCCGACGTGGCGGCGGGAACGGACCCGGACGCGGCGCGCGCCCGGGCTGAGCGGACCATCGCCTTCTATACCGGCGCGCCGGGCGGGATGGACCGGTGAGAGCGGGTGCCACCGGTGCGTCGTCCTATCCCACGTTTCCCCAAAGACCGGAGTCGGGAATCCGAGGGCACGCCCCGTCGCGCTCGGGGACTGCCGCCGTCCGGAGCGAAGCGCTTCGTCCAGCGTTGAGCGTGGAGGTCGAGGGGGAGCGGTAATGGCGGGGCCCCGGGTCGGGGGCTCGCAGGCTGGTGCTGTCCGGCCTGATGGCGCCCTTGAGGTCCCGGGAGGTTGACGATGCGTTATTGGGGGTGCATTGTTGTATATGACAACAGTGGTCCGGCGCTCGCTCGTGACAAGGAAAGGTCTGGATGTCCCAAGGAAAACCGGGGGGGCCCCAAACGACGGCCGAGACCCAAGCCACGGAGGGCGTGGCGCACGGGCTGGCCCGAGATGCTCGGGATTTCCACCGAGCCGTCTCGCGCCTCATCCGGGTCTATCAGGCCATGGACCGCCAGGACATTTGCTGCTACGACGTCTCGGTCTCCCAGTGTTGGGCGCTGGAGGCCATCTGCGACCACGGCCCCCTCACCCTGAACGAGCTCGCGGGCCGGCTGCTCCTGGACAAGAGCACGGCCAGCCGGGTGGTCACCGCACTGGAGCGCAAGGGCTACGCTACCCGCCGGGAGAACCCGGACGAGCGCCGCAGCGTCCAGATCGAATCCACCGCGGCGGGTCGCGAGCTGCGGGGCGCCATCGAGGACGACATCCTGGCCCGCGACGGCGCCATCCTCCAAGAGCTGGACCCTGAAGTGCGCCGGTCGGTGACCCGCGTCGTCGACGAGCTGGCCCGAGCCGCGCATCGCGGGGGGGCGACCTCCGACGAGACCACGTTGTGTGGTCCGACATGAGCATGGAGGCTCGAAGGGGCGGAAGTCGTTTTTTTTTTGGGAGTAATGGTTGCAGGTAACAACAGTCAGGTCGGTCCGAGCGCACACGCGAACGGCGACCCATCCAAGCGTGCCGAAAGGATGCATGAACCGAAGGGAGGAGCCCATGAGCCACGGCGGAGCCGCAGGAGCCAAGGAGACGAACGCGTTCCCGACCCACCACGCGAGCCTCGAGGGTAGCGGTTTGCGGGACCGCCTTCCGGTGGCGGTGATCGGCGCGGGGCCGGTGGGGCTCGCGGCAGCGGTCCACCTCCTGGAGCGCGGTGAGCGTCCCCTGATCCTCGAGGCCGGGGAGTTTCCGGGGTCCACAGTGCGGACGTGGGCGCACGTGCGGATGTTCTCCCCGTGGCGGACCCTGGTGGATCCCGTCGCGGGGGCCGCCCTGGAAGCGCGCGGGTGGTCGCCTCCGGACCCCGACGGCGTACCCACCGGTGCAGAGCTCGTGGAGGCGTACCTGGACCCACTGGCGGCTCTCCCCGGCGTCCGAGACGTTCTCCGGACGGGCCGCCGTGTGGCCCATGTGGGACGGAGTGGCCTCGACAAGCTCAACGGTCTTGCCCGCGAAGCCGCCCCGTTCGAGCTGGTGGTGGAGCGAGGCGGGGGGAGAGCCAGTCCGACCGGGAAGGGGAGCGAGCTCTGGGATGGCGGCTCTCACGGGGCTGCGGGACGGCTCGCCGAACGGCACCTGGCCAAGGCGGTCATCGACGCCTCCGGCACCTTCCATCGACCCAATCCCTTGGGGGACAAAGGACTTTCCGCCGAAGGCGAGGAAGAGCTGGCGGACCGCATCGTCTACGGGATCCCGGATCCCCGGCACTCCGATGGGTTCGCCGGGCGCCGGACCGCCGTGGTGGGAAACGGCGACACGGCCCTCAACGCCCTGCTGGCCTTGGCGGAGCTGGTGCGGGAGGATCCGGAGACCCGCATCACGTGGGTGGTCCGGGGCGAGCCGGTGGACGACCGCTCCGAGACGGTGCCCACCGACGCCCTGCCGGAGAGGACGCGGCTCCGCCGGCGGGCCCACGCGCTCTTGCATGAGGGGGTCGTAGAGTTGGTGAAGGGCTTCGCGGTGCGGACCCTCCGCGAGGAGGATGGAGGCGCGGTCCTCGAGCGCGACGAGGACCTGGGCGGGGCGAACCATCCGCAGGGGAGCGCCGCCCTCGGGCCTTTCCACCGGGTGGTGGCCGCCACGGGCTCGCGGCCGGACCTCGAAATGCTGCGCGAGCTCTGGCTGGACCTGGACCCACGCCTCGAGTGCCCGGCCCGGTTGGCGCCTCTGGTGGACACGGAGCTCCACTCCTGCGAGACGGTGGAGCCCCACGGATACCACGAGCTCCGGCAGCCGGAGCCCGGGTTCTTCCTCCTGGGGATGAAGAGCTATGGCCGGGCGCCGGGCTTTCTCCTCACCACCGGCTACGAGCAGGTGCGGTCGGTGGTGAGTGCCCTGGTGGGCGATATGGAAGGGGCGAAGGTAGATCCGGGGAGCGTACGAACCGGCGGCGCGTGCTCGGCGCCGGCCGCCCAAGTGCCGGCCGAGGTCGATGGTCCGCGGGGGGTGGAGCTTGGACCGGCCCCGTCCGGCTCCGCCGGTTGCTGTGGATGAGCCCCGCCCGAATCGGCGAGCCGGTGGCGGAGTCGAGTTGCGTCGAGAGGTTTCTGTAGAAGCGGGAGGCGGAGGCGACGGTAACGCCCCGGAAGGCCAGCCGTGAGGGTCGAGGCCTCCGTCTCAGGCCCGGAACCAGGAACTCATGACCCGCTCGAGGAAGGGAGTCAAGGCCCCGGCCACCTCCTCGGGCTCGTCCACGAAGGGCCAGTGGCCGCTCCCGTCCAGGACGACCACCTCGGCCTCGGGGAAGACTTCCCTCTGGCGTTCCGCGTAGGCCACCGGGAGGTACGGGTCGTGGCGGCCCCAGATGACCAGGGCCGGCCGCCTCAAGGGCTCGAGGGCCGTGGCCAGATCGTCCATGGCCCCCAGATCCGTGGCCCGGTAGAGGCGGAGGACCGCCTTCCTCGTTCCCCAGTCGAAGTCCTCGTACATGCGGTCCACGAACGCTCGAGGGAGGGGACGGGGATTCCGGAAGCCCACGAGGAACCGGAAGGCGGACCGGGTGGCTGTGGCCATGCCGAGCTCCCCGATGAGGGGGATCCGCCAGAGGCGCGCGGGAAGGTGCCACCGGTAGTCCCGGAGAATCCCTGTGTTGATGAGGGTGGCGCTGGCGAACCGCTCCGGATTGGCGGCTCCCCAGGCGAGTCCCCACGGCCCCCCGAAGTCGTGGAGGACCAGGTGGGCCCGCTCCACTCCGAGTCGCTCCAGGGCCTGTGCGAGGTGGGAGGCGTAGCCCGCGACCGTGTAGGGAAAGTCCGTCGGCTTGTCGGCCCGTCCGTAGCCCGGGTGGTCGAGGGCCAGGGCCCGGGCGTGGGCCCCGACTCGCCGGACGAGATCCTCCCAGTCCCGACTCGAACCCGGGTTTCCGTGGACGAATACCACAGCCTCGGACGCCTCTCGGGGCCCGGCCTCCAGGAGCGGAGAGCGGACCCCGCCGGCCTCCACGATCTCGGAGCGTACCTCAGCCACTTCGGATCCCCCCATGGCCTCCGGTGGTCAGCGTCTCTCCGCCCCCGTCTCCACCCTGGTCGGCAGACGGGCGATGAGTCGCTCGGCGAACCGAGCTCGTTCGGGTGCCGGAAGCCTCAGGAGTTCCCGTTCAATCTGTTCCGTAGACATGGGGTGCTCCCGGATCACTGGGTCCCCTCAAGGATATCCAGCGTACCCTTGCTTCGGCCAACAGATTGGAAATAGCCGTCTTGATGCGAAACGGTGGAATCCTCAGCTCGACATTTGAGCCCCTCGTCCCGGGAGCTTCCCGCTTCCCGACACCTGGCGCGGGGGGCGGACCGTGGATGAGGGCCCTGCTCCGGAGGGAGGTGGGGGGAGAGGGGCCGCCGGATCTCCCGGCGGTGGGGACCCCTCATCGAGTTCGAGCAGCGGGAATCGTGAACGCCGGCGGCGCTCGGGTTCCGGAGCACCGTGCTCATCGGAGCGGTGGGCGTTCCGGTGGGAGGCCTCATGAGTTCGGCGGCTCCGGGGTGGGTTCGGAAGGCGGTGGGCCTCCCCCTCCCAAGGGGGAGCAGGAGACGGAGAAGGCGACGGTGGCCAGGGCCGCCCCGACGCGTACGCACCTCGCCACCGGCGTACCGCTCAGCTTGGAAAGAGGCGGTGTCGCACAGCGTGCCCGGCCAGCCCCAGAGCCAGCAGCGCCAGTCCGGCCATCCATATCGTGCTTTCGACCCAGAACGCGAGACCGAGGCAACCGGCCAGGCCGAATGCGGGAATCCACCGGGGGAAGAGACGCTTCCCCGGTGGCAGGCGAAGCGCGGCCAGGTTCGTGATGCCGTAGTAGAGAAGGACGGTGAAAGCGCTGAAGGACCAGGTGGTCCGCACGTCCCCGATCAGGACGAGGCCGGCCACCACGAGGCCGCAGGCCCAGACGGCTCGTACGGGACTGGCCTTCCCATGTCCGATCCGTTGGAACGCCGCCGGAGCGTCTCCGCGCCGGGCCATGGCCAGGAGGACGCGAGAGAGGCCGAGCACCAGGTTCAGCAGAACTCCCAGCATGGCCGTGATCGCCGCAAGGGCGATGACCAGCGGGAGCCAACCCACTCCCAACGCGGCAGCCACCGCTTCGAGAGGAGCGGCGGCCTCCTCCGCGGCGCGGCCGAACTCTTCGGCTCCCAGCACCCCCACCCCCGCAAAGGCGACCCCGAGATAGAGCGCCGTGACGATCCCCATGGTGACCACCACGGCGGGCGGGATGACCCGCCCGGGTTCTCGAACCTCCTCCGCTAGGGTAGCGATACGGCCGTAGCCCGTGAACGCCACGAACATCAGGGCCGCTCCATGGAGGAGGGCGCCGTAACCCCCGGGCCCTTCGGCGCTCGCCGGGAGGAACGGCGTGAAGTTGTCGAGACCCTGGGAGAGGACCACCGGCACCGAAAGCCCCACCAACGCAACGAGCGGCGCGAGTGTGAGCCCGACGATGACCGCGTTTCCCCGACTCGAGCGCCGAATCCCTCCGGCCACGAGCGCGGCGAGGAACGTGGCCGCCATGAGCGAGGGGCCCGCCACCCCGGCCGCGATGCCGATGCTGACGAAGACGCCCGTGCCGACCATGGACCCGAGCCCGAGGAGGGACGCCCCGGCGAGTCCCACTTCGCGGCGAAGGCGCCCGTTCGGCGTTCCGGGCCCGTTCACGTGGGCTCTCCCATGGGCGACCTCAACCGGGAGTGGGCGAACCCGCCCACCCGACGTCAGGGTGTGCGCCTGGCCGTCCAGGGCGCCACGACGAAGAAGCTCCACAGGACGGAAGGCCCCTGATCGTGCGCGGCCTCGGCCCAGTCCGCAAGGACGCGCCGGGCGACGGCGGGCGGAGCGGGGGTTGACTGAGGGCAACCCCCCATAAAAACTGGCCGCGACCGGGGGCTTCCCGGGGGAGGCGAGTTCCGAAGGGAGTGGAGATGTCGGCGGTCAATCGGGTTCTCAAGGTCGTGGTGGGGGCGGCGTTCCTTGTGGCCGCACTCGCCGTGTTGGGGTTGGGTTGGGTGGCCTGGAGCTGGCCTCCCACCCATCCGGACGTTCCCATACCGCAGGTCGAGGCGTCCGAGGATCCCGAGGTGATCGAGAGGGGCGCCTACCTCTTCCATGCCGTGGCCCATTGCACGGCCTGCCACATGCGCACCGACGAGTGGCTCGCTCTGGAGGCGGGAGCGAAGGGGGTTCCGGCAGGCGATCGGGTCTGGGAGTTGGGGCCGCTGGGGACCCTTCGAACCCCGAACCTCACCCCGGACTCGGCCACCGGGGTGGGGGCGTGGACGGACGGGGAGCTGGCCCGGGTCATGGAGCACAGCGTCCTTCCGAACGACGAGCCGGCGCTCATGATGAACAGCGCCGGGGCCATGGGAGAAGAGGACCTGCGGGCATTGATCTCGTACATGCGCGCCATGGAGCCGGTGGAGCGGGCGAGGGAGCCCAGGAGGGACCTCTCCCTCCTGGGACGCCTCTTCCTGCTAACGGAGCTTCGCCTCTTCGCCTCCCCGCGTCCGGAAGCGCTTCGGGCGCCAGACGGCCCCCCACCGGGAGAGGATGTGAGCCGCCGGCGAGGCGAGTATCTGGCCCGGGGGCCGGCCGCCTGCGCGTTCTGCCACACGCCCGTGGACCCAGCGTCCGGGGAGCTGGAGGGCCCCCTCTTCTCCGGGGGCGACCCCATGCCCGACGTCCTGGATCCCGAAATGGAATTCATCGGCCCGAACCTCACTCCCGGCGGCGCGCTCGCCGGTTGGGGGGAGGACGACTTCGTCGAGGCCTTTCGGGCCGGACGCCGGTTCGAGGGCTCGCCCATGCCCTGGCAGAACTACGCGGGGATGACGGAGGAGGACCTCCGCTCCATCTACCGCTACCTCGAATCCCTCGAGCCCTCCGGCCGGGATCCGGGGCCCATCCACCGGAAGGCGGGATGGGAGGCCGGCGAGGGTTCGTGAACCGACGCCGCTCGTTACCTTTCTTCTCCCGCAAGATCCGACGAGGAGGCCCGGTGACTTCCAACGAGTGGGCTGCCCGGTTCGACCACCGGACCATGGACGAGCTTCTGGCCATCGTCGCCATTGAGGATCAGATCCTCCCCGTCAGGGCCATGGAAGCGGTTCTCCGGCGGGGGGAGGAGGGGGTGGAGCCTCTCGTTCACGCCCTGGAGGAGGGGACGGAGGCCCGCTTCGAAAATCCCGTCTGGCCGGTCGTGCTCCTGGGCGAGCTCGCCCGGACGCTCGATGACCCTGAGGCTGCCGTCCACGCTCTCGCTCTTTCCGTAGGGCGGCACGGCCTTCGGGACGCGACCACGTCGGAGTTCTGGATTGCGCTGGCTGCCTCCGAAGCCTTGGCGAAGGTCGGCGAGCCCGCGCTCCCCGTTCTGGAGGAGCTCCTGGCGGAGGGGGATGAGGCCGTGAGGACCCCCTCCTACGCGGCTCTCGGGGCCATGGGCACGGACCGGGCGGTGGATCGCCTCCTCCGGGGAGCCGAGGAGGACCTGAAGATGGCCGACGTGGTGGCCCAGTCGCTCCAGGATACGGGGAGGAGAGAGGCGGTGGAGCCCCTCCACCGGCTTCTCCACCGGTGCCCGCCCCACTTCCGGATCGAGGTGGAGGAGGCGATCCGAGGGCTCCACCACGGGGTCGCGGGTTCTCCTCCACTGGCCCTGGAGGATTGGCGCCTCCGGTACCGACCCTGGGGCAGGCTCGGACCCTTCGATCCGGGGTGGGTGGGCGTCAGTGCCATCGTCCGGGCTCAGACCCAGGAGGTTCTCGAACGCCGGCACGCTCCGCCGCTCCGGCCCCTGGAGGAGATCGTGGCGGAGCCGCCCGATCATGGGTTTGATGAAGTGGAACGGGAATGCGCTTTCTGCGGTCGCCCCGGGCAGATCCGGTACGGTCTGGGAAGCTGCAAGCCGAGCCACACCGGATTGCTGGCCGGGCTCCAGCGGGACCTCCTCTTGCCCTGGGCCGAGGAGGGCGAATCGGATCTGTTCACCGTGTTGGGTGATGCGGATCACGACTTCATCTGGCTCGACCAGGAGCTCGATGCCCGCCGGGAGTTCCGCGAGGAGTCCGTCGACGCCGGTGCGGGTGGGGACGCTTCCGATCCCGACGGCGGGCTGGACGAGGACGAAGAGGCCACGCTGCTCCACGATTGGCAGACGGAAACGTCGATCGTCCGCGAAACCTGTCGGTGGTTCCTCGAGCGAGGCGTCGAGGACCTTCCGTCGGCCCTGGAGGAGCTCGGCGAAAGAGCTCGGAGAACGGACCGTCCCGGGCACGGCCTGCGTACCCGGGAGCCAATATCCCCGCCGGAGCCCGCAGTGGGCCGGAACGAGCCCTGTCCCTGCGGAAGCGGGAAGAAGTACAAGAAGTGCTGCGGCCACCCCCGCCGGATCCAGGAGGAGAGAGGCCCGCCGGACGTTCTCTCGCCCGAGATGGAGCCGGCGGACGGCTGGGATGCCTACGCGGGCGAGTCGTTCCCCGGTCCCGGTCCCGGTTCCAGGGCCGGTCCCGGCAGCGGCGCCCTTCCCGAAATCTTGAGCCCCGAGGGGGATCCCTTTCTGGCTGCCCGAGCACATTATCGGGTTTCGGATGCTTCGGAGGTGAGGCGTCGGTTGGAGGCGGCGGAAGAGTTCCAGGCGGACGAGGAGGCTACGGAGTTCACCTGGACCGAGCCCGGCGACGGACTTCTGACCGCCCTCCCCGGGGCGCGTCGGATCCTGGGGAGCGTGCGCCTCGCAGCAGAGGGCCTCGTCCTCGAATGCTCCTCGGAGCGGCGGCTCGAGCGGGGACGACGGGTCCTCGAGGCCCTCCTGGGCGAGGCGATCGTGCATCGGGCGGACACGGTACAGGACCCGTTCCAGGCCGCCGAGGAGGCGGGGAACCCCACCCGTGGGCAGAGGGCTGTGGAGGAGGAGATCCCCCGCGAAACCCGCCGAAGGCTCACCCAGGAGTTCAAAGACAACTACTACCGGAACTGGCTGGACGAGCCGGTTCCCGCCCTGGCCGGGCTGACGCCGAGGGAGGCCTCGGAGCTCGTGAAGGGACGACGGGAGTTGGAGCGACTCCTCCTGGAGTACGAGGAAGCGGAGCGGAGAATGGAGGAGCGGGAGGGCTTCTCCTACGACTTCACCTGGCTCTGGCGGGAGCTCCTCCTGGACAGGCCCGATCCCCCATCGTCACCGCCTGGGGGGGATCGGGACCGATGAACCCTGGTGGCCGGGGGCCCCCGGGGGGGTCGGGATTGAGACCTGACGCGCCGGAGCCCGAGGGGGCCGTCCGCCGCCCTCAAAGCCGGTCCCGGCCGTGCAGCTTCACTGCGGCCTCCCGCACATGCGCGCGCATCCACTCGGGCTCCATGAGCCTGGCCTCGGCCCCGTAGGACAGGAGGTGGCCGAGGAGCCACTCCCGGTCCACCACCCGGTGGCGGACCCGAATGCCCCCGCTCTCCAATTCCTTCTCAACCTGCCAGCCCCGCTCCCGGATCCAGCGGGCGATCCGGGGCGAATACTCGATGACGGCTTCGAACGTCTCGGGAGGAAGCGCCGGGCCTCCGGCCCGGATCCGGCCGTCGCCGAGGTAGGCTTCGGCGGCCTCTTCGTCCTCCCTTGAGGGCACGAACGTTCGCTCCCCCTCTTCGACCTCGAGGGTCCGGTCCAGGCGGAACGCGCGCAGCTCCCCTCGGTCCCGGTCCCGTGCGAGGAGGTACCAGCGCCCCTCGGCGTGGGCCAGGAGAAGCGGTGCCGCGCGGCGCCACGATGGCTCCCGGCCCGGCGCGCCGTAGAGGAGCCGCAGCTCCCGGCGGCTCCGGAGGGCTTCCTCTACGCGCGTGCGGATCGGGTCCTCCTCTTCCACACCGCTCAGGGCCAGCGGGGGGCCGTCCGTGGGTCGGGTGGACGGGTTCGTGAGAACCCCGACCAGGCGCCGGCCCAGGGCCTGGAAGGCCGCGTCCTTCTCGCCGGAGGACGATCGCCTCACGACTCGGAGAGCGAGCTCCAGCGCCAGCGCTTCCTTCGGCGAGAGGCGGGGCGGTCGCCGAAACTCCCCCGTCGTCCAGACGAAGAGCCTCTCCCGGGTGAGGCGGAGTTGGACCCGGTCTCCCAGACCGGGAGGGAGATAGTCGCTCCGGGCGTCGAACTCCTCCAGGTCCTGGAGGAGCCGCCTGGCGTCGACCCCGAGCCGGGCCGCCGCGTCCTCGATCCGGACGCCCTCCTCCCGGGCGGCCATGGGCAGGAGTACGAGGAGGCGCTGGAGGACGGCCTCGGCCGAAGCAGGGGATGGGCTGCTCACTCGTCCTCCCGGTACAGCTCGAGGATCCGGGCCGCCTCGGCACGGACGGCGTCCTCCACATCGGGCGGGGACACCACCTCCGCTCGGCCCGCGAAGGAGAGGATCCAACGGACGAAGGGGCCCGTCCGCCGAACCGCGAAGACCTGTAGGACGGAGCCGTCCTCCTCCTCCTCACCATCCTCGTCCAAGGGCTCGCCCCATCCGTTCCTTGCGGCCAGCAGGGAGGAGGGCGGGAGGAAGCGGACCACCACCTCCCGGGCCGGTTCATCCTCCTTCCCCAGCTCCCAGGCCTTTCGGCCGCCCAGGGCGCGGACGTCGAAATCGTCCGGGACCTGGAAGTCCGCCCCGCGGGAGCGGGAACCCACGCGGTTGGCCTCCCGCATCCGGTCCACCCGGAAGAGGCGCGGTTCCCCATCCTCGCGCTCGGTGTCCCGGGCCGCCAGGTACCAGGCGCCCCACTGGAAGAGGAGGCCCCAGGGCTCCACGGTCCGGCGCTCCACCGCGTCCCTCCCGATGG